>CAKQHC010000001.1 GCA_934234005.1 uncultured Methanomassiliicoccales archaeon
TCGTAACCAAAGAATTCGGAGAGCCAATGTCCGACAGTATGCCTACAACAGTATGTGCCTCATCGCTGACTGTCCAATAATTGGCTATTATGATGCCTGCTACAAGATATCCTATCAAAGGAGGCAACTTAATTTTATTGAAGACAATAGAACAAAGGCCCGCCAATAGCGTGAATACGCTCATACAGGTAAGCAGCATCAGTTCTTCCATTTCTCATCCCGTGGATTCTGTATGAATGACTTATTTTAAAGTTTATTATATGTGTTCCAGCGGGATTTTGTTATTTTTGTAGATAAAAAATGACGTTATTATATTGCTGGCTATATTATTTTTTGTTTACAATCGCTTCTATCTGAATTATATGTCTTCTGTTTCCGTCACCCAATATTTCGCTATGTGTCATTGCGAATTCGATTCCGTGGTAGACTTGTTTGAGCAATTCGCAGAAGAATTCACCATAGAATGCGTTCTTTGTTTCTGCAACAACACGGTCCATGTCGTAGTTTTCTCTGATGTTAATTTTGAACGGATGGAATCCAATGACTGTAAATTCCACATTCTTGGTCCAATTCGCACTGCATTTCAGATAATCAATCATATCTTCGAGCGGAGGCGATTCAAGGCTGTCGTATTCCAATTTGGCCATAGATCTGGCAGTGTTGTACAGAACAACTTTGTTGTCCATTCCAAGTCTCATTGCATTGACGATTATGAACCACACCATGTATCTGTATGCATATTCCGGAGTTTCTGCAATATTCGCGATGTATTTGTCGCATAGTTCAATCAGTTCCTGATTCGGGCCTTTCCAAGACATGCACGGGATGGAACACAGCACGAATCCGTTGGAATTGCGTTTTACAAGATTCATTTTGCCCATGCGGTCCAAATTGAATGAAACTGTGGATACAGGAGCATCCACGGATGCGGCAATGTCGGCCAGATTGGTTTTTCCCTTCGACATGGTTATGAGTATTTTTTCCTGCAGGCCTGATACGCATTGCACCCCGTTCTCGCTGATATAGAGCGACGGAGTCCTGCTGTTGTCGATTTTAAACGATATGTCGCGCAGGCTGTTGTTGGGCTGGAATATTCCGGGGCCGTCTTTTATAACGAAATGGCATCCATCGAAACGCGAACTAATTTTCAGAGAGCAAATTTTGTAGTTTGTGCCGAGAAATCCGTTGATTGTTTCGGTGTATATGGATGCTATAAACCCTCCCATAACGCGGGATGCGCCGGACGAAGACAATGTGGGGAATATGACACTTATTGAGAAAGGATTTTTTTCAACAGACTGTACATCGGCAAGCTGGGATATTTTCAGAAATTTGTTTACCGTTTCGATACAATCCGAATTGCATTTTTCGACAAGTTTTTTTCCTATCTGCGATCCCAGATCGACAAACAAAGGCATCAGGTCAACGCCGGTAAATTCTGCGGCGGACAGAAATGTTATGAAACATATGCGGGGAATATCTCCCATTCTGTCGATATTGCGCTCCGAACCCCATCTGCTTGCCACCAAATCAAATTTGAGTTTTTCAGGTTTTCTGAAGCTCATTAAACGTACCGAATCCGAACTGTACACTTTGCTGTTATCAACGTGGGATGTTTCGCATTGAATCAACCCTTCAGTAAGGAATTTGTTTAGGATAGAGAAGACTGTTGATTTAGGAAGTTTGGTGACAGAGACTATTTTAGCCAGAGAACTAGGTTCAGACAGTATCGCATTCAGGACCGCATTTTTTGTTTCGCCGGTAACGGCTGCAGTCCCATTACGGGTTATAAATATCTCATATGTGTCTTCCATCCTATCCCTCGTACGCCGTAACATTTTCATTATTTTAATTATACCTAGGTTCCTTTGATATATGGGTCATTCTCTGACAGCGCGGACTGTTTCAACAAATGCTTTTTCCATTCTTTCTTCGACATTACTGAAATGTCCGCCATGATTCCATTCCAGTATTGTGTGTTTTCCTTCCGCAGTAAGTCTGTCATGTTGGGTTATGATATTTTTTGCAACTTCGGCAACTGTTTTGTTGCTTGTACGTGATTCGGAATCACCAAGACTCAGATACACGAATTCGGCATTCATTTTATGCGAGCGGATATATTCTGTCCATCCGGGAAACCACACAGACGGCGATGCGGATGCGATGGCGGAAAAGCATTTTGATTCATATCCGCACCACAATGAGAACAGACCTGCCATGGAATACCCTCCAAGTACTGTATTTCCGGCGATAAGCGGGATAATCTCATGTTCGATAAAATCCAGAGTATCATTGCCACCGTTTCCGAATGCCTCTTTTCCGAATACAGGGGGAGCATCCCACGGAGACAACTCGGTATTCCAATGTTTTATGCCGATTGATATGACAGATATGCCGTAGCCTAATTCCGACATTATCTTATTACGGAACGATTCGGACATTTGAAGTTCCTGTTCGAATACGAGCCGGATAATGCATGTTTCAGATTTGGCATTTCCCTGAATTCTGAAGGGCGGTTTGTACATATGCTGCCACCTGTTACTGCCATTCGACTATTCCTGCAGGTTCGGATACGGATCCGCGTTCGAATACGGGGGTGTCCGCACCCTTTTCTCTCTGTCTGCGGTAGTCTCTGTATGCTTCTGCGGCTTTTGAACCAAGTTTGAATATAATCAGCGCATTCATTATCGCACATATGCCCAGCAGGATATCCACTATTACAAATAATCCGTCGCTGGCATAGAAGCTGGATACGAACACAACAACCAGCAGTACCGCGCGCAGAATCAATCTGGATGTTCTGTTGTCTTTTGCAAAGACGAGGTTGTTTTCACCGATTACAAAATCCCCGAACAGACTGGTTAATGCAAATACCGTCAGCATTACAGCCACAAGATATGGGGCAACGGCGCCGATGGTGCTTCCCAATACATCCTGCAGAAGAGGAACGGATTCGTTATTCAGATTCACAATGGATGAAATGTCGCCGAACGACAGTATTACCAATGCGGTAAGGGTGCTTATTATTGTGTCTATAAGTACGCCCAGCGATTGTGTCAGCCCTTGTTTTACAGGATGTTCTACATCAGCCATTGACGATATGTTTGTGATGGTACCGACACCTGCTTCATTGGATAATACGCCTCTTTTCATGCCTATGATCAGCATGCCCCCTATTGTTCCGCCTATGGCCGAGGGTACGGAGAATATATGGGAGAAAATCATTCCCAGCGCATTTGTTACGCCCCCGTTACTGAGGGCAATGGAAATTACACAGATAACAAACCAAATAAGTGCCATTATCGGAACTATCGCTGTTGATACGCGTGCAACGTTTTTCATTCCCCCCAATACGACGGCTGCCGTAATCAGAGTTATGGCCGATGCGAATATCAGTGCATTGTTGTCGAACACAAACGCACCGCGTAATGCTTCGGACATGCTGCACACTTCCATCGAAGCGAAACCAACGATGTACATCATTATCATCAGGAATGCTACGATAGATGCAAAATGTTTCATACCCAGACCATTCATTATGGTGTATGCGGGTCCGCCATGGTAATGTCCGTCCGATTTACGCATCTTGTAGATTTGTCCTATGGTTGTCTCGACAAAACTGGTGGCCATGCCTATGCAGGCGAAAACCCACATCCAGAATATTGCTCCCGGACCGCCTATGAGTATAGCCATTACGGGGCCTGTAATATTTCCTACACCGATACGATTGCCCATACTTACGCAGAAAGTTTGGAATGAGGAAAGGCTCTTAGTCCCCTTTTTTTCTCTGGAGAATGTAACACGTATCATCTCCTTCAGTTCGCGGAATTGAATTCCTTTCAACAGCAATGTGCTGTAGATACCCAAACAAACGATAAGAATCAACGGAATATACCATAGTGCATCGCTGATCTCTTCCAAGCCATCCAGTAGTGACACAGCTCCCCCTAGCAAAACAGCCTATTTCTGTTTTGGCTTCATCGTTTATTTTTTATCTTTTGTACGGCGATTACTGTTCATGGATGCAAAGCGTGAGCTTCAGGACGTTCTGGACGGCGTATGCGATACGCACCCTCCGGCTATTTTCACCCAGACCGGCACGATTGGGATGATGGAACATTGCGGTTGTTTCTGGCCGGAAGCAAATACATGTCCCGAATCGATGGTAAAATTGGCATTACAGCCAAGTATCATGTTCGGGCTTCCTACGGCAAGGATTCCGTTTTCAATGATGACCGATGCGGAGGCTTTGGGGTGTCTGTTGAATCCGGGTTCACGCGATACTCAGCCTTCCGTAAGGCGTAATTTGTTCTGTGATGGCCCGGTGTGTCCGGACAGCCTTCCGTCTCCGGAAGAATTTTTGCAGAAATCCAGCATAGATATAAATTTAAAAGCAGCAGAATTGCTAAGCACTCACGAATCCGTATATTCTGTAGCCGCTGTGAACGGCCCGTTTGCTATGGTATGCAACGCAATCGGAATGGAAAATACATTAATGGCTCTGATTGCAGATTCGGATATGTTAAAACAATGGCTGAATGCAGTCGAACCCCTGTCTGTCGCTTATGCATCGGAACTGGCAGACAGGGTTGACAGCATATTATTCATCGATGAGGCAACTACGGATATTCTTCCTCCGGATTATTTTCAATTTGCGATAGGAGATCATCTTCCGAAAGCAATATCTGCAGCAAGGCATGCGTATACGATTCTTCATTGCTGCGGAAATACATCGGATGTAGCGTCAAAACTGTCTGTTTTAGGAGAAGATGCTTTGTCTCCCGAAGCATCCGATTGTTTGGATTATGCATCGCGTGTACGCAACAGAGTAAAATTGTTTGGTTGTGTGAATCCGGTGAAGGATTTGCTGTACGGATCGCCGTTGGATGTGAGAAACGCGGCGAAAAAATCTGTCGAGGCAGGTTTTGATGTAATCACGCCGGAATGCGGAGTTCCTCCGAGAACATCAAATGAGAATATCCGCGCATTGGCAGATTACCGTTCATAAGTATAGGTGCAGAAATGGTAGCGAGGGGTCGATTTGAACGACCGGTCTCCGGGTTATGAGCCCGACGGGATATCCTGGCTACCCCACCTCGCTATAATGGTTCGATATAAGGAGTTGTATAAAAAGTTTGTTGAATCATTCTTCTTCAGAAGAATTTCTTCAGGAACATCAAATCATCAAGTTTTCCTTTGATGGTGACTTTTCTGAGAACATATGCTCTCATAGGTCTGAGTGTTCCGTCCATTAATCCCTGGAAATTTTCGGGAGTCGTTGTAAGCGTGACGTCTGCATTATCCAAAAGTTTGTCGCTGAAATCATAGATGTGAGAATCTTTGAGTTTCATTGAATACTGTTCGCTCCCAAGATCAATATTGAAGCTCTTTTCAAGGTGTGCAATTTCATTTTTAAGATGCTCATCGTTTTCTACCTTTCCGTGGAATTTGTCGATGAGACTCTGTATCTGTGTTTGCATAGTCATCTAAATCACCAATCCGTAAGCTTTGTGTTGGCCCGCCTGGATAACATGACCTTTACCGGCTCCCATGAACACCGAACATGTTTGGGTGCGCGACGGTTTTTCTGAATCCATTCTTCGATGAAATCCATTGTGTAGTGGTCACTGGGATATCCGCTTCCGATATTGACTCCGAATTCTTCGCGGATATCTTCAATCATCCTGTCTCTTGTAACTTTCGCTACAATTGAGGCCGCTGATACCACAGCGTATGTGTCATCCGCTTTATGCTTTGCTATAACTTCCACGTTGTTTCCGAGAATAACCGAGAGGCGTTTTGAAAAAGATTCTTCGTTAATGTCCGGACAGTCGACATATGCTGCTGTGCAGTCGGAATGTAAAATTCCTTCGACGAACATATGCAGTTCGATATCATTGAGAGACATTGTTTTACGTTTCTCGTCTATTTCTTCAGCACTTATTATGACAGTGGTCCATGATTTGCATCCGGATGTAATTTCTTCGTACATTTCTTCGCGTTTTTTAGGAGTTAGTTTTTTCGAATCTTTAACTCCGATAGTTTTCAGAAGTTCGTCGTCATCAACGAATACACTTCCGACAACAAGCGGACCCATTACGGATCCTCTTCCTGCCTCGTCAATGCCACAATACATGATTATCCATCACTACTACCTAGTTGGTAGTAGTACATCACATTTTAAGTTATATCTTCGATACGGTGTATCGATATGACATTGAAATGCGACCTCCAATACGGTAAGGGGGATGCGAGTTACAAACTCACTCGTGTAGGTGTGAAAGGTGTTCGCAAACCCGTTCTTATAAAGAGAGACGGTGCAAGCCCTCTCAACAATGTAATCAACTGCAGCGTTGACATTTTTGTGGATCTTCCCGCAAGTCAGAAAGGATCTCACATGTCCCGTAACGTGGAAGTACTCAACGAGGTCGTTGAACAGAGTGTTAAGGAACCGATAACCGGTCTCGAAGATATGGCTGCCGATATGTGCAGAAAACTGTTGATACACCATGAGTATGCAAAGACTGCGGACGTTACTATTAATGCAGAATATTTCCGTAATTCGGTAACTCCTCAGGGCAGACAAACTCTGGAGATGTTCAATCTTATTGCAGGCGGACATATTGTACGTGACGGAGAGTTAACAAAAAAACTCGGGGTAAAAGTAATCGGAATGACTGCATGCCCCTGTGCACAACAGACAATCAGAGAAATGTTGGAATACGAAGGCGATATGCCTGTAATGTCCCACAACCAGAGAAATGTAGTTACTTTGACCGTTACTATGCCTGAGGATTGCAGTATCGAAGCCGATGAATTGATCGATGTCGTACAGGATGCATTTTCTTCTCCGACGTTCGGACTTCTCAAAAGGCCCGATGAAGGCAGCGTTGTTATCAATGCCCACAAAAATACTAAATTTGTGGAGGATACGGTAAGAGGAGTTCTGCAAAACTTTGTGGAGAGGTTCCCTGCCCTTCCCGATTGCGTAGGCGTGGATGTTATAAGTGATTCCGAAGAATCGATTCATAAACACGATGCATATGCACAAAGGGTTGCCACTTTGGGAGAACTCCGTTTAGAAAATCAGTAAATTAGGTGAGGTCTACCGACCTCACCATTTTTTTCTCATTCAGATACGCGGTACAGTTTTTTCTCTAGAACCGACATATCCGTTACGGAGACGTCCGGCGGACATTCCAGATCGTCCAAACATCCAACCCAGTAAACGACAAGTCCCGGGCCGAATAATTTCGTATACGGGATCAATTGTTTGCGGGAATTGAACTTAAATTCAGTATTGTCTCCGAATGAAGCTTTGCTTTCTACCCAGTATATTTTCCGGCCTTCATAAATGACAGGTTCATTCAGAAGAGCATCGGGGGTTTTTGTGAACCCTTCTTCATCACGGAGGTCGTTTTCGGTACGGTATTCTATGCCTTGTCCGTCCAGCCATTGATGAAGGAGGTCTTCGCCCCATATGCCGCGTTTTTTCTGCCTTTCTGTAGCGACGGGCGAATACACGCGGTCTTTCTCTATAACGACACGCAGCTCTTCTTCGGTTTCTTTATTTTCGAGGAGCGAAGGATCGTTGACATATTCCCAGAACTCTCTTTTTGAAGCTCCGTCTTCAAGGAAGATGAACATCGCGGTCAATATCGGGGGGAACCTGTATTTATCGGACAGTTCCATCATTGTGGTTCCGTTCATCCAGTCTCTGAGCATGCGTTTGGAATTCTGTTTTACGGTGTAAAAGCGTCTTTTTACCTCCCTGCTTGTTTTCTGAGTATATAGGGTATCAAGCAGCTTTTCATCATATCTGTCACTGTACTTGTCCACATCGCTGTCCGATTTGAGGCTTCTGTACAGTTCGATGTATTCATCGTATTGCACGATATCACTGTTTCAGTTTGGCACACAGATCTTCGACGGCAGATATGACTACATCTTTTACCATAGACGTTGGCGGGCAGTATGCGGTTTCCGAGCGTACGAGGAAGTCTTCCGCAGTCATTCCGTTTATTGCGGCTGCCGTAATCCAATCGATACGGCCAGTAATTTCTTCGTCTGCGATGATTTGTCCGCCGATAATCCTGTGGGATGTTCTGTCAGCAAGAACCTTTACAATCAGTTCTTTTCCTCCGGGGTAGTATCTGGCACGGGTCAGACCGACGGATTTTCCTTCTGCGATTTCAATTCCGTACCATGATGCGAGACCCGCAGATAATCCTGTTCCTGCAATCTGTTTTCCGCCTATGACACTGACCCAGGGGCTGGCAACGGGTCCGAAAAGCATTTTGTCTGCGTTGGCAGCATTATTGCCTGCAACGGTACCCTGTTTAACGGCTGTTGAACCAAGCTGGCTCATAGTTGCGCCAGGCATAATTGCGGATTCGCACTGGACAAGATCGCCGGCAACATATACGTCGGGAACGAGTCTTCCTCTTCTGTAGGGATTCAGAGTGGGGGCAACAACAAGTGCACCAAGCTGACCTATGTCGAATCCAAGCGCTTTCGGTATGTCCAGATTGGCACGTATTCCGGTTGCGAATATCATTACGTCGCACGGATATTGTTTGTCTCCTGCAGTAACGCTTTCTACACGACCTTCGCCGTTGACTGACTGGATAGGAGCTTTCATAACGAATTTTATACCCATAGATTCCAGGTGTTTCTGCATGACGTCTGCCATATCTTTATCCGCTATGCGGGGAATGACCTGATTCATCATTTCTATAATGGTCACGTCTTTGCCCATTTCTTTGAGGGCCACGGCAAGTTCCAATCCGATTACCCCTGCTCCTCCGATAACCACCGTTTCGGCATCCGAGAGGGCTTTCTGGATATTTTTACCGTCTGTAACTGTTCTGACAATGAAAACATTCTTTAAATCGGAGCCGGCAATCGGAGGTACAAACACTCTTCCGCCAGTTGCGATTACAAGGCTGTCGTAGTTGTATGTGTTTCCGGCCGCAGTGACGGTTTTGGCAGCATCGTCGACCGAATCTACTTTGGTCTCGGTCAGGATTTTTATTCCTCTTTCTTTTCCGTACCATTCGGGGCTGTGCATTACGATTTCGTCCCATGCAATTTTTCCCTCTATTCCCCACGGGATGGCACAAGGGGAATAGGCAACATCGACATCCTCTGTAAATACAGTTACTTCAGCTTCAGGATCTCTGTTTTTAGCGGTGGAGGCAGCAGTCATTCCGGCGGCACCCGCACCAATCACAATGATTTTTCTAGCCATATGGCATACCCATTTTTCGTATCGGTCGGTCGTAGATAATCTTTTGGAAACGGCAGATGTGCTGGTCAGACCCCGGATGATGTCTGCAACAGCTTCGGTGCATCTCGTATCGGGCGCGTATCATCCCATAGCCTAATTTAGACCTACTCTTTACAGGACTCCGGAGTGATTCGATGAAAGACAAACGTTCCCCGTCGCAATTGGAAGCAGTCTGGAAAGAAAGCGACATGGCAAACGGAGAAAAAGTAGACGCCATGGTGATTATCATGCGTACTAACGGTTGCTGTTGGGTCAGGCACGGGGGATGCACAATGTGCGGTTACAAAGAGGCATCTCTTCAAAACGTGTCCGAGGAAGATCTCATAAGCCAGCTTCAGCAGGCATTGTCACGTTACAAAGGCGAACCCTTTGTTAAAATATACACGTCCGGCAGTTTCCTGGACGAAAACGAGATTCCCTTGTCCGTGAGAAATAAAATTTTCGATGCATTTTCCGGCTGTGCCCGTATTTTGTTCGAGAGTCGGCCCGAGTTTATAACTCCCGAAGTGGTGGAAACGTTGCCGAGCAATGTTACTGTGGCATTAGGTCTGGAGAGTTCGGATCCGGAGGTCCTCAGGACTTCTGTCCACAAGGGATTCACACCAAGCGATATCCTGCGTTGCGGCACACTTCTGCACGATAAAGGGCTGGGTGTGAGGACATATTTGTTACTTAAGCCCCCGTTCCTGACCGAAGACAGGGCGATGGCAGACGCAATAGCTTCCGCGAAGTTTGCCGATCCGTTTTCCGATGAGATTTCTATCAATCCGTTGAACGTTCAGCGCGGAACATACGTCGAACGTCTTTGGAAGAGAGGAGAGTTCAGATCTCCATGGATTTGGTCACTTATAGAAGTGTTCCGCCAGTTGGACGGAAAAGTGTCTGCGCGTCTGATGTCTTCTCCGTCCGGAGGAGGTGCCATGAGAGGCGTACATAACTGCGGTCAATGTGATCAAAAGGCATTGGAGGCCGTTGAAAAGTACAGCTATTCTCAGAATATCGCAGATTTGGATGTACACTGCGGCTGTGAAAAAGACTGGCGCGCGTACAGAGAATCGGAGGAGATTTTGGGGACCCCTGCAGATTTAGACAGAGATTTTGAGAATGAATTGATGTTAAGGATGTGAAGAAAATGGATTATGACATAAAGAAAGGATGGTACAAGAACATCGAAGGAGATTTACTGGCACAGATGATGAATGACATTTTCGGAAACGTTGTCCGCGAAGGCGACGTACTTGTTTCCAGTTACGGCGTTATGGAACGCATCGAAGTCAAGATCGTTTCGAAAACCGTTTTGGACATCACAACGGTAAGTTCGAAAGACGGCCTGACAGACGAGAACATTCTCGATTCCAAGAGAAAGCTCAACGTATTCGCTGAGAAGGCAACCGGATTCGATGCAAAAGCAAGGATGAAGAGGGCACAGAAGAAGGCTAAAGAAGGCACCCTCTGAAACCGTTTACAACGCCCCGCCCTCTTTATTATATATTATACGCGCGGGGCATAGTCTTATATACCAAACCCTCCTACGGAGCCCTAGATTGGACATAATAGTGTCCGACCAGACGTTATGGGCAATGCATTTGCAACCCTCATCTGAGCCTTACCAGCATTGGATTCTTGGCTTAAACAAACGTCACGGTCGGAACATTAAGACGTTCGTCTGATAAATCGCGAGGTTAGCGAAGATACCCTCGCAGGTATGTGTAAATATGCCGCAAAGAAGACGTCCTAAGAGAGGATCGAGGGCATACGGCCCCAGAAAGAGAGCACAGTCGCAGACCCCCAGGCTCGACTCGTGGCCCGAGATCAGCGGAGCCCCTAAAATTCAGGGATTCGCTGGATACAAAGCAGGAATGACGCACGCATTTGTCGTTGACAAACGTGCAAAGAGCACAACCACTGGTATGGAAGTCCAGACTCCCGTCACCGTCGTAGAAGTACCCCCGATGAAAATCGCCGCGGTCAGGTTCTACGAGTCCAGCATCGTCGGTCTTAAGACGCTCGGCGAAGTATGGGCCAAGGATCTCGACGCACTTCTTGAGAAACGCCTCCGCGTACCCAAGAAACACGACGAGTCTACGTTCGCCAGGTACGAGGGTGTCGATGTCGAAGACGTTCGTGTCCTCGCATACACGCAGCCCAAGATGGTTTCCGGAGTTCCCAAGAAGGTCCCCGACCTGATGGAACTCAGAATCGGAGGAGGAACAATCGACGAGCGTATCGCATACGCCAAGAGCATCCTCGGAACCGAAGTCGCATTCACCGACTTCACAGCAGAGGGAAGCCTCATCGATGTTATCGCGGTTACCAAAGGAAAGGGATTCCAGGGTGTTACCAAGCGCTGGGGAGTAAAACTCCTGTCCCACAGGAACTCCAAACACAGGCGCGGAATCGGTAACCTCGGTCCTAAGAGACCCGGATACGTCAGATCCACTGTCCCCGCTTCCGGTCAGATGGGATACCACCAGAGAACCGAATTCAACAAGAAAGTCATCAAAGTCGGAACCGAGGGTTCCGAAGTCACCCCCAAGGGCGGTTTCGTGAACTACGGTGAGGTCAGGACCGCATACGTCCTCGTCCACGGATCCGTACCCGGACCTACAAAGAGACTCATTAGATTCAGAGATGCAACCAGGGTCCCCAAGAAGGCGGACAACGAGCCGGCAGAGGTAACATATGTCTCTACCGAGTCAAAACAGGGGGCATGAGTAAATGGCACAGACTAATGTTTATGCAGTTAAGGGCGGAGTTGCAGGTACCGTTGAGGTTCCCGCAGCATTCGAGACCCCCTACAGGCCCGACCTTATCAAAAAGGCGGTCCTCGCAGCGGCAGCCAACAGGAGACAGCCTTACGGACCTTCCGAGGGCTCCGGAATGAGGCATGCCGTCAGTACCCGCGGAAAAGGAACTGGATCCGCACGTAACCAGAGGATTCACGGACTCGGAAAGGCAGGAGAGTCGCCCAACAACGTCTCCGGACGCAGAGCACACCCGCCGCTTCCCGAGAGGATATGGGCACAGAAGGTTAACAAGAAAGAACTCAAAATCGCACGCCAGTCCGCTCTCGCAGCAACAGCATGTGCAGAGTGCGTCAAAGCCCGCGGTCACCAGTTCGACGATTCTGTTTCCTTCCCCATCGTTATCGAGGACGAAATCATGGATGTCGCAAGCACTTCCGATGTCGTTGAAGTTTTCGAGAAAATCGGAATCGCATACGATCTCGACCGTGCAAAAGACGGACGCAAGATTCGTGCAGGAAGGGGAACAATGAGGAACAGAAAGTACCGCACCCCCGTTTCCGTACTGATTGTTGTCGACAACGAAGACAGGAACGCACCTATCTTCAAGAGTGCTTCCAACCTTCCCGGAGTGACCGTGGAGGAAGTTAAGACTCTGAACACCAGCATACTGGCTCCCGGAGGAGATGCAGGAAGGCTCACAGTCTACACCAAATCCGCTATCAACGCTATTGGAGGATGGACACAATGAAGCAGAGCGACGTTCTCATCAGACCGTACGTCACAGAGAAGGCCATGAACCACATGTCCGGAACACCCACCCTCAACTACAAGGATGGAAACAGGATCGAGTTCATTGTGCACAGGAATGCAGACAAACACACCATCAAGACCGCCGTCGAAGAACGCTTTGAAGTCAAAGTCGAGAAAGTCTGGGTAAGAATCCAGAAAGACGGAAAGCACGCAATCGTCAAACTCGCAGAGGGTTACTCTGCCGAAGACGTCGGTGCCAGAGTCGGAGTATTCTGAAGGTGAGTGAACATGGGAAAGAGATTGATTACGCAGAGAAGGGCACGCGGAAACTCACTGTACCGCTCCCCCAGCCACAGGCACGTTGCCGACGTCAGGCTCCCCGCAATGGCAGAGGGAACCGCCGTCGTGAAGGACCTGATTCAGGCTCCTGGAAGGACATGCCCCCTTGCGGTTCTCGACATCAACGGAAGAACCAGTTACCAGCTCGCAGTCGAGGGAACGAAAGTCGGACAGACTCTCATCATCGGCGGAGACGACGTTGTAGCAGGCAACATCACCATGCTGTCCAAGATCCCGGAAGGAACCCCCGTCCACAACATCGAGGCACGCCCCGGAGACGGAGGAAAATACGTAAAGACCGCCGGATCGTCCGGAACCATCGTTTCCAGAGGAGACAAAGTCATGGTTCTTATGCCGTCCGGAGTTAACAAAGAGTTCAGCCCCGACTGCCGTGCCGCAATAGGTGTCATCGCAGGAGGAGGAAGAGGCGACAAACCTCTCGCAAAAGCTGGAAAGAATGTTCTGACTCTCAGGTCCAGATCCAAAGCACCCTTTAAGACAAAGGGAGTTGCAATGAACCCTGTTGACCACCCCCACGGAGGAGGAAGCCACGCCCACGTCGGAGGACCCAACTGTCAGAAGAGAACCGCATCGCCCGGTCAGAAGGTAGGATTCCTGCCTCCTAAGAAGAAAGTTAAGAAGTGATTGCAATGGCAAAGAAAATTATTGCAGGATCGGCAAAAGCCTCCAGGAGGAAATCCAGGAAGAAGGCATCCGCAATCCAGGCGAGGAGGAAGAAAGAGTTCCTCTTCCGTGGATACAATATGGAGGAACTCCTCGCTATGCCTTTCGATGAAGTCCTTAGTCTGCTCCCTTCGAGGGCAAGAAGGACATACCTTCGCGGTCTGAACTACGAGCAGCAGCTCCTGTTCGACAAACTGAAGGCAGCCGAACCCGGAGAGGTTGTCAGGACCCACCGCAGGGATGTACCCATAATCCCCCAGTTCGTCGGAAAGACTGTCAGCATATACAACGGAAAAGAATTCAAAGACGTCGAGATCAAACCCGAGATGATCGGATGCTTCCTCGGAGAGTTCGCTCCCACAAGGAAAGCTCCTCAGCACTCCGGACCCGGAGTCGGTGCTACAAGATCTTCGAAGTTCATGCCGCTGAAGTGAGGTGTCAGATATGGTTTCAGGATATACAGCAGTTGCAGACCCCGACACCACCGCCAAAGCTCTTGGAAAAGAGATGCCTGTCTCTCCCAAGTTTGCTCGCGAAGTTGCCGGTATGATCCGTGGAATGAAAGTCTCCACCGCACAGAAAGCACTTGAGGAAGTAATCGCCAAAACCAGGCCCGTTCCCCTCAAGAGATACAACAAGCGCGTTTCCCACAAGTCCGGTGTCGGACCCGGAAGATACCCCGTGAAGGCTGCCAAAGCCATTCTCGGTGTTATCAACAGCGCCGCTTCCAACGCCGAGTACAAAGGACTCGACGTTTCCAACATGGCAATCTCCACGATTTCCGTTGCCAGGGGAAGAACCATCCCCGGACACATGCCCAGGGCGCACGGACGTGCCACTCAGTGGAATCAGGAGACGGTCAATGTCGAGGTCATCATTCAGGAGGTTGAGTGAAATGGCATCAGAGAGAAAATTCGTCGCTGAGAACGTTCGTCGCGTTCTGCTCAAAGAGTACCTCATGAAAGAGGTATCCCGTGCGGGATTCGGCGGTCTCGACGTTCAGAGGACTCCTATGGGAACCCGTGTCGTCCTCACCACCGAGAGGCCCGGACTCGTCATCGGACGCCGCGGTCAGACAATCAAAAACCTGACTACGGTCATCGAGGAGCGCTTCGGATTCGAGAACCCCCAGATTGAGGTTACCGAAGTCAAGGAGCCTGCCCTCAACGCACAGATCATGGCCGAGAAGCTCGCCTTCTCCCTTGAGAGAGGATGGCACTTCCGCAGAGCCGGACACTCCACAGTCCGCAGGATTATGGATGTCGGAAAAGCACGCGGATGCCACATCATCCTCGCCGGAAAACTTACCGGTCAGAGACACAGAACCGAGAAATTCAAAGAAGGATACATCAAGTTCTGTGGTGAGCCCAAGGCCCAGTTCATTGATCACGGATACGCCGTTGCCAAACTCAAAATGGGAGTCATCGGTGTCACCGTCGAAATCATGAGCAAAGATGCCAAACTGCCTGCTGACATTTCAGTCCTCAACAAGACCGATGCAGCTGCAGTCGCACCCGAACTCTTCGCAACACCTGAGGCTGCACCCGCAACCGAGGAAACCGCAGAGGAGGTGCAGTGATGGCACTTAAGACCGCCGACATCAGGAACATGTCCGCCGAGGAGCGCAATCAGAAACTGAAAGAGCTCCGCGACGATCTGATGCACGAGAGGGGAGTTTCCGCCATGGGCGGTGCCCCCTCCAGTCCCGGAGCCATCCGTGCTCTCAGGCTCAACATCGCCCGCATCTTGACCGTCCAGAAGGAGGAGGAAGAGATCTGATGGCTGAGATCTGCCCTGTATGTGGATTGCCCAAAGAACTGTGCATGTGCGAGGAAATCGCACGTGAGCAACAGACTGTGAGAATCTCGATTGACAGCCGCAGATACGGCAAAACCGTGACTGTAATCGACGGTATCGATGAAAACGACATTGATATCGGGGATTTGGCCAAGCAGTTGAAAAACAGGTGCGCCGCCGGCGGAACCTGTAAAGACGGACGCATCGAACTTCAGGGCGACCACAAGAAAAAAGTGAAGGCCGTTCTGGAAGAGATGGGATTCCGCACAGAGGTTAGATGAAAGACAATCTCTTCGCTAGAACTGAACTCATTGGCTTGGACGTGGAAGTGCTGTCTGCACCATACTCGGCTCTCTCCGGCAGGGTGGTCGACGAGACGAAGAACACGTTCACCATAGAATCGGCCGGAACTGAGAAAATGGTACCCAAGTCAGGCAATGTGTTCAGATTCACATACGAAGGCAGAACCATCGATATCATCGGATCTGAAATCGCACACCGACCAGAAGACAGAATCAAAAAGGTTAGGTGAATTAAATGGCAGCAAAAACAAGGAACATCGGAATCGACGTCGTCCCCCCTACACAGGAGTGCAATGACCCCAACTGCCCGTTCCACGGCAGTCTTTCGGTCAGGGGACAGACAATCGACGGAGTTGTCGCAACAGTCAAGATGAACAAGACCGTTGTCGTAGAACGCAGCTCCCTCAGGTATGTAAAGAAATACGAGAGATACGAGAAAACCACCAACAGGTACACCGTTCACGCATCTCCCTGTCTCGAACTCAAAGTCGGCGACAGGGTCAAGATTGCGGAGTGCCGCCCTCTGGCTAAGACCGTATCTTTCGTTGTAATCGAGAAAAAGGAGTGATTCAAATGAAGGGAATTGCTGGAAATCAGACAAGAGGACTTCAGAACGGATCCCGTCTCGATGTCATCGACAACACAGGCGCCAAGGTAATCGAGATCATTACCGTTCCCGGATACCACGGTGTCGCACGCAGGGTCCCCTCCGCAGGAGTCGGAGACCTTGTCATCGCATCCGTCAAAAAAGGAACTCCTCAGATGAGGAGACAGATCGTCTTTGCGGTTATTGTTCGTCAGAGGCGCCCCATGAGGAGGCCCGACGGAACCATCGTCTTCTTCGAAGACAATGCCGCGGTTATCACCACCGAGACCGGAGAGACAAAAGGAACCGATATCAAAGGCCCCGTTGCCAGGGAAGCCGCCGAGAGGTGGCCCCGTGTGTCTGCAACCGCCAACATGATCGTTTGAGGTGTAAGGTATGGTAAGCAGCAAAGCAAGGGTCCAGAGAAAGAATCAGGCAAACGCACCTTCCCACGTCAAAGGAAAGATGATGTCCGCACATCTCAGCGACGAACTCCGCGAAAAATACGGAGTACGCTCTGCCAGGGTTTGCAAGGGCGACACCGTCATCGTTGTACGTGGAAACAGCGACATCAAAAATGTCGAGGGCAAAGTTGTGGCAGTCTACACAAAGACCGGCCGTGTCGCCATTGAGGGTATTACTATCAACCAGGCAGACGGAACAGCAACCGAGCGCCCCATTCATGCATCCAATCTCGTGATTACCAAACTGAACACAGAGGATGCATGGAGAATGGATTCACTCTCCAAGAAAAAGGAGGCTAAAGAATGAGCGACCACATGAAGAGATTGGCAGCACCCAGGAAGTGGCCCATCCAGAGGAAAGTATCCGTCTGGATTACCAAGCAGTCCGCAGGTGCACACTCCGTCGAGGAGTCTATGTCCGCCGTCACCGTCCTCAGGGACCTTGTCGGTGCATGTGACACCGCCAGAGAGGCAAAGAAAATCATCGGAAACCGCGAGATGTTCGTAAACGGCAAAGCCGTCAAGAACCCCAAGGCTCCCGTAGGATTCATGGATATCATCACAGTGCCCAAGATGAACCTCGGGTACCGTATGCTCCTTACAGACAAAGGAAAGCTCACGCTTGTTCCCGTCGATGATTCCGAAGTATCTTTTGCCATCTGCAAGATCATGGACAAAACCATCGTCAAAGGTGGAAAGGTCCAGTTGAACCTCAGCGGCGGAAGGAACATTGTGTTGGACAAAAACGACTACAAGTGCGGCGATTCCGTCAAGATTGCCTTCGACGGACAGAAAATTGAGGCACACTACCCTATGGCAAGCGGTAACACCGTGCTCGTAACAAGCGGATCCCACGCAGGAGCCGTTAAGACGATTAAAGAAGTCCAGATTATCAAAGGAACCGGAAAGAACGTTATTCTGTTCAACGACGGAACCGAGACTATAACCGACAACTGTTTCGTCATCGGCGATGCAGCACCCGCAGTCAAACTCCCGGAGGCTTCCGAATGAGCAGCATGAGGGATCTCCACGTTGAGAAAGTCGTCGTAAACATCGGTGTCGGTGAAGCAGGCGAGAGGCTTGTCAAAGCAGAGAAAGTTCTCGAGATGGTCACCGGACAGAAACCTGTCGAGACAGTTTCCAAGACTGTCAACAGGGATCTCGGAATCCGTGTGGGTATGCCCCTCGGATGCAAGGTCACTCTCAGGGGAGAGGCAGCTGATGATTTCATCAGAAAAGCACTCCCCATCAGAGAGATGCGCGTTCCCGAGTACTCCTTTGACAAAGAAGGAAACATGTCGTTTGGTATCTCTGATTACACCGATTTCGAAGGAATGAAATACGACCCTGAAATCGGTATCTTCGGAATGGATATCAGCGTCGTCCTCAGGAGACCCGGAGACAGGGTTACCAAGAGAGCACTCCTCAGAAGGAGGGTTCCCAAGAGCCACCGTGTTACCCGTGAGGAAGCAATCGCATTCATGAAGGAGAAATACGAAGTCGAGGTGGTTATGTGAAGCCTAAGAAGCAGTACGGAAGGTCCGTCGGCTGCACCCGTTGCGGACGCAGGAGAGGAATTATAAGAAGGTACGGAATGCACCTGTGCCGTCAGTGCTTCAGGGACATGGCTCCCGAGCTCGGATTCAAGAAATATTCGTGAGGTGACATAAATGCAGAGCGATCCACTCAACGACGCATTGTGCGTCATCAAAAATGCAGCCCTCAACGGAAAGTCTGAGTGTATGATTCAGCCCTCCAGCAAACTTATCGGCCGTGTGCTGAAAGTTATGCAGGACAAGGGTTACATCGCCCAGTTCGAGTACGTCGAGGACGGAAAGGCCGGAAAGTTCCGTGTCATGCTCGACGGAGCCATCAACGACTGCGGAGTTATCAAACCCAGATACTCCGTTAAAGTGGTTGATGTCGAGAAGTACGAAGCGAGGTTCCTCCCCGCACAGGACTTCGGACTCCTGATACTGACAACAACCGCCGGAGTTATCACTCAGGACCGTGCTAAAGAGCTCGGTATCGGCGGAAAACTGCTGGCATACGTATTCTGAATGAGGAATTAAAATGACAATAGCTGGGAAAATCGAAAGCACCATCGCCATCCCCGATGGAGTATCCGTTGTCAAAAATGCGGATACTGTCGAGGTCTCCGGACCCAAGGGAAAATTGAGCAGAAACTTCGCCTCCCCAGGCATCGTTGTCGAGATAAAGGGTGACCACGTAAGCGTCAGCTGCGAGTACCCCAGAATCAAAGACAAGGCCATGGTCGGTACATTTGCCGCCCACGTGAGGAACATGATCCACGGTGTGACCGCCGGTTACACCTATCACCTGAAAATTGTCTTCAACCACTACCCTATGAAGGTAGCCGTTAAGGACAACAGGGTTGAGATCAACAACTACATGGGAGGTCACGCGACCCGCATCGCCAACATCATCGGCGGTTGCAAAGTGAAAGTATCCGGTAACGACGTTACCGTAGAAGGCATCGACGTCGAAGCATGCGGACAGACCGCAGCCAATATCGAGAGGGCAACCTCCAGGCTCGGATTCGACAAGAGAGTGTTCCAGGACGGAATTTACATCGTCCAGAAATCGCACAAGGTGAAAGAATGACAATCAAAGCACTGACAGACCTCCAGGGTCTGAAAGAGAACAATGTCGCAGAGCTCGAGTCTATCGGAATTACTTCCGTAGCTCAGCTTGCCGAGGCGGTTAAAGATGATGCAAAGACCAAAGAAATCATCAAGACTCTTTCCGGAGTCGGACCCAAGACCGTCGCAGCATGGAAAGCTACCCTTGCAGAGGGCGCCGTCGAGGAAACCGCAAAGTCGGAAGTTGTCGAAGCAGGGGAGAAAGCCTACACAGTCAAGGCTAAACCCGAACTCGACGGAGAGACTGCCGATGCACTTGCCAAGAGAGCATTGATTTCCGGAAGGAGACCTGCTTTCAAGAGACAGGAATGGTTCAGATACGCCAAACTCGGCGAGAAGTGGAGAAAGCCGAAAGGAATCCACTCCAAAGCAAAGAGATGCCTCAAGAGACGCACACCCAACGTGGACATCGGATTCCGCGGACCCGCATCCGTCAGGAACCTTCACCCCTCTGGATTCGAAGAGGTACTTGTCTACAATGTCGACGGTCTCGAGGGAATCGATCCCAAGAAACAGGCTGTACGCATAGGCGGAACCGTCGGAACCAAGAAGAGAATGGCAATCGAGAACAGGGCCGAGGAACTCGGAATCCGTGTACTCAACAGGATGGTGTGAATATGTCCGATCTGAAGAACCAGAGAAGGATGGCAGCGGAAGTCCTCAAATGCGGAGAGAACAGGGTTTGGATGAATCCTGACAAACTCGACGAGGTTGCAGAATGCATCACCCGTGCCGACATCCGTACCGCAGTCGCTTCCGGACTTATTAAGGCAAAAGCCAAGAACGGAACGTCCAAAGGAAGGATAAGATATGCCGCAGGCCAGAAAGCCAGCGGAAAGAGGAAGGGACCCGGATCCAGGAAGGGAACCGCCAACGCACGCGTCAGAGACAAAGAGCGCTGGATGGGAACCATCAGGCCTATCCGTGACGAGCTGAAAACCCTTAGGGCAGACGGCAAGATCACACCTTCCGTATACAGACTGTACTACAGGAAGGCCAAGGGAGGACTGTTTAAGTCCCGCAGGCACCTTAGGCAGCATATGATTGCTGCAGGACACCTCAAGGAGGAGATCTGATGGCAACAGGACCTAGATACAAAGTCGCGTTCCGCAGAAGAAGAGAGAACCGTACGGACTACTACGCTCGCCGCAGACTCCTTTCAGGACAGGAGCCCAGGGCCATCGTAAGGAGGTCCAATAAGAACATCACCATCCAGTTCGCCGAATTCGGTATGGACGGAGATGCAATCCTTGCAACCGCATCCACGAAAGAGCTCAAAGGAATGGGCTGGAACTACTCCTGTTCTTCCATCCCCGCAGCGTACCTCGTAGGATACCTCGCAGGAAAGAAAGCAATGAAAGCAGGCATCGAGTACGCTGTTCTCGATATCGGTATGCAGACAGTTCAGCACGGCGGAGTGCTTTTCGCAACCGTCTCTGGAATGATTGATGCCGGTCTCGAAGTTCCTTGCGACGAAGAGGTCCTCCCCGATGAGGACAGGCTCAACGGAAAACACATCGATGACGCAATCGAGGCTGCTGTCGCAGACCTCAAACAGAAGATGGAGGCTGAGTAAATATGGCAGACTGGATTCCTAAAACCAGGCTCGGACAGATGGTCCTCAACGGTGAAATCACCACAATGAGCGACGCTCTGGCCACAAAACTGCCCCTCCGTGAGCCCCAGATTGTGGACATTCTCCTCCCCGACCTTAAGGACGAGGTTATCGACCTCAACATGGTCCAGAGGATGACCGACTCCGGAAGGAGGGTCAGGTTCGCAGTCACTTGTATCGTCGGAAACGGCGACGGATTCATCGGAATCGGCAGAGCTAAAGGAAAAGAAGTCGGACCTTCTATCAAGAAGGCAATCGACAATGCGAAACTCAACATGATCGAAATCAAGAGAGGATGCGGATCCTGGCAGTGCGGTTGCGGACAGCCCCACTCTCTGCCTTTCGAGGTTACCGGATCTACCGGATCCGTTACTGTCAGTCTCAAACCCGCACCCCGCGGTGTTTCTCTGGCAGTCGGAGATGTTGCAAAGAGCCTTCTGACTCTTGCCGGCGTCCGTGATGCATGGGGATTCGCCCGTGGAAACACGAAGACAAAGGTCAACTACGCAATGGCGACATTCGAGGCACTCAAGATGACCTCCCGTATGAGAGTTACCGATGCACAGGCCGAGAGTCTGAACATCGTATCCGGACCTACGGGAATCGTATATGCCGAGAACGATGCTGAGGAAAGGGAGGAATGAAAATGGCATACGCAGTAATTCGTGTACGCGGACAGCCCGATGTCAATTATAACATCGAGCACACCATGGGACTCCTCGGAATCAACAGAGTCAACCACTGTGTAATCGTTCCCGAGAATGATTCCGTAAAAGGAATGCTCCAGGTAGTCAAAGACTACTGCACCTGGGGAGAAATCGACGAGGCAACCCTCGCCGCTATGCTCCGCGCACGTGCAAAGGTTACCGGTGACAAAGATCTCACCGACGATTACCTCAAAGAGAACTCGGAGTTCGAGACCATCGATGCTCTGGCAAAAGCCGTCATCGAGAACAACTGCAAGCTGAAAGACGTTGAGGGAGTTAAACCCGTCATCCGTCTCCACCCTCCGGTAAAAGGATACGAGGGCAACAAGCGTTCTTACCAGAACGGCGGTGCACTCGGATACAGGGGAGCAGATGTGAACAAACTCATCAACAGGATGCTCTGAGGTGCTATAAATGCCTAGCAGAACAAAGAAATTCAGAGGATACAGGACTCACGGACGTGGAAAGAAATCCGGACGTGGAGCAGGTATCATCGGAGGACACGGACAGGCAGGATTGGGTAAGACCGGCAAGATCGGTATGCTCAAATTTGACAGGGATCACTACGGCCGTCACGGCTTCAAGAGACCCCAGTGTATGGTCGAGGCAAACAGAACCATTAACGTCGCCGAGCTTGCCGAGCAGGTCGACAGATTCGTTGCCATGAAATTCGCCACCAAAGACGGTGAAGTATACACGGTCAACCTTACTGAAGCCGGCATCGATAAACTTCTTGGAAATGGAAACATCGATTTCGCAGTCAATGTGATTGTTTCGGATGTTTCCGAAAAAGCCCGCGCAAAGATTGAAGCAGCGGGCGGATCCATCGTAGAGTGATAGAAGTCGAGAGGTAGATGTAATGGAAGAAACACAGAGCCTGTTGTATAAGATTAAGCCCTTATCCGACAGGCTGCCCTCCGTCAAGAGGCCCGAAGGACATGTTCACTTCAGGACCAAGATGATGTGGGTCATAGGAATATTGGTTGTCTATTTCGTGATGACCAATGTCTATCTGTATGGACTCGATCAGGGCGATTCGCTCGATCTGTTCGCACAGTACAGGACGATAATGGCAGGAGCTTCCGGATCGCTACTGCAACTCGGTATCGGACCGATAGTTACTGCATCCATCATCATGCAGTTGTTTGTCGGTGCCAAAATAATAAAGTTGGATCTTTCGAAGAAAGAAGATAAGGCATGTTACCAATCTGTGTTAAAGCTGTTGGTAATATTCATGATTGTCTTCGAGTCCGTTCCCCAGGTATTCGGTTACCTGGTGCCTTCCGACGGCGCTGTAGACGCCCTCGGAAGTGCAGGGGCGAAGATACTCTTGATTGCCCAGCTCTTCGCAGGATCCTATATCATCTTCATGATGGATGAAGTGGTGTCCAAGTGGGGTATCGGCAGCGGTATCTCACTGTTCATCGCTGCAGGAGTGGCTCAGGCATTGTTCACTGGAGCTCTAAACTGGAACCCGGTGGACATGTCTGCTGCCATGAGCATATCGAATCCGCCGGCCGGTACAATTCCCAGGGCTCTGTACTATGTGTTCACGATGTCCCCTCAGGAAATGGCTCAGGGCGGATATGAATCAATATTCCTTGGACAGCCCAACCCGATGATTGCCTTGGTGGGAACACTGGTAATCTTCTGTGTTGTCGCGTACTTGGAATCAACGCGTATCGAATTACCGCTGGCACATGGAAATGCCAGGGGTGCCAGGGGACGTTACCCCATTAAACTGATGTACGCAAGCAACATTCCGGTCATCCTGATGTCCTCGTTGCTGGCTATTGTCAGTATGGTGGCATTGTTGCTTTACAGCAACGACTTCCTCAGCAGCATTCCGTTCATTGGACACAACTCCTCGATCGGGTATTTCGAGAGCAACTCAACATACGCAGCAGGCGGATTGGCTTGGTATGTTTCAGCCCCTCAGGGACTGACAGCATGGCTGATGCCGATTCTCGACCCTGCGACATATGGAAACGATCACACCGCGATACAGAATCTCGCACATGTCGCAATCTACTTCACCATCATGGTGATGGGATCGATAATGTTTGCAAAGTTCTGGGTCGAGACAACGAACCTCGGTCCTGAGTCTGTTGCAAACCAGATCCAGAGAAGCGGTATGCAGATCCCCGGATTCCGTCGTGACCCCCGTGTCCTGAAACGTGTGCTCGAAAGGTACATCCCGACGATTACCGTAATGTCAGGAGCTATGGTGGGTGCTTTGGCTGCATTCGCAGATATGATCGGTACCACAGGAAACGCAAGCGGTACGGGAGTGCTGCTGTGTGTAGGTATCATCATCCACCTGTACGAAGCCATCGGTCGCGAACAGATGATGGAGATGAATCCAATGATGAGAGGATTCTTCGGTGGAGAGTGAAGTTAAATGGCAAACCCGGGAAGTCCACAGGCTATGAGGGCGCAGCAGGCTGCTGCGCCCGCAGCCCCAATGTCTAATAAGACGATGATCGGGATGCTCTTTACACTCATGATAATGATGGTTGTCATGGGTTTCAGAGACGCAATCGGTGGCGCTTTGGATGTTGTGTTTAAATACATTGCATTTGACGGAAAATATCCTGTTGCTACCCTGATCATTGCCGGAATAATCATGATTACGTTGAGTACCGTCATCAGGACCGTTCTTACAGATCCTGTTGCAATGGCAAAGAATCAACACATATCATCAGAATTCAACAAGGAGTTTCGTCAGGCTAGAATCGAGAACAATCTGTTCAAGATGAAGAAACTTCAGGAGCAGCAACCTCAGATTATGGCTTTGACCATGGAAGCAAGCACACAGCAGATGAAGGTTATGCCGATTACCATGCTTTTCATCATTCCTGTGTATGCTTGGGTTTATTACTTCCTCATTCCCGGAGGTTCGTATTTCCCTGCCGATGTTGTAGCAAACATGCCTTGGGGATTGCTCAATCTGAATGATGCTCTGATGGGCTTCTTCCCTGCATGGATTGTCGTATATACGATGGTCAGCCTTCCGATAGGACAGATCGAGAACAAACTCATGCGTTTTGTTATGTTAAGAAAACGTCTGGCAAAACTCGATGCTGTCGCAAATTCCGCAGAGGTTGAGGAATGAGAATAACAATCAGCGGCCCTCCCGGTTCGGGAAAGACTACTGCATGCAACAAACTCTCCGAGATTCTCGGCCTTAAGGCCGTTGTTTTCGGACGCATATTCAGAGATTTGGCCGCTGAGAAAAACCTTTCTTTGGGGGAACTCGGCGCAATTGCCGAGGCAGATCCCTCTATCGACAAGATGATTGATACGAGGATTCTTGACATAGCCCGTGAGAATCCGAATATTATCTTGGAATCGCGTCTTTCTGCATATATGCTTGAACGCAATGATATTCCTGCATTTAAGATATATTTGGATGCCAGTCCTGCTGTGCGTATGTCCAGAGTCGGTATCCGTGAAGGATATACTGCCGAAGAAGTCGAAGCAGAAACTCTGGAACGTCAAAAGTCCGAAGCCAAGAGATATATGATGTATTATGGTATTGATATCGAGGACAGAAGTGTTTACGATCTTATCATAAATACAGACGAACTCACTCCTGATGAAGTGATTAGTAAGATTTTGTCTGCTTTAGAGGGTAGACAGTGATAATAATTGACCCGAATGCCATAGTGGATCGTTGGGGAAAACGTCCTTCGGACAGAACCCTCGGTGAATTACTGGCAGGCGGAGTAGTTATTTTAGATAAACCGTCGGGACCCACATCACATCAGGCTACTGCTTGGGTGAGAGATGCTCTTAAGGTCAGTAAAGTGGGGCACGGAGGTACATTGGACCCCTATGTGAGCGGAGTATTGCCTGTCACATTAGGGAAGGCTGTACGTTTAACAGATGTTGTTCTTTCTTCGGATAAACAGTATATATGTTTGATGCGTTTGCACGATGACCGTTCTGAAGAGCGTATCCGTGCAGTATTCTCACGTTTTGTGGGTCGCATTTATCAATTGCCTCCTGTCAGATCCGCTATCAAAAGGCAACTTAGGATAAGAACTGTAAAGTCGCTGGAGATTTTGGACATACGCGGCCGTGAGATTCTGTTCAGCATTGATTGTGATGCCGGAACATATGCGCGTACGTTGTGTACCGATATCGGCGACGTACTTGGTTGTGGCGCAAATATGGTTGAGTTAAGGCGCACGCGTTCAGGTAAGATGACTGAAGCGCGTTCCGCTACGCTGCAGGACCTGAGAGATGCATATGTATTTTGGCAACAATACGGGCGCGAAGATTGGCTGCGCAGTCTGATTCTTCCGATGGAAGTGTTGGTACAGCCTCTTCCAAAGGTAATCGTCAAAGCTACCGCTGTTGATGCAATATGTCACGGTGCCGATCTGAATGTCGGCGGAATACACATGTTGGATGAAGATATCCGTAAAAACGCACTTGTGGCTATGATGACTGCACGTGGCGAACTTATTGCAATAGGCCATATGTCTATGTCTTCACAGAAGATATCCGGTACATCCCAGGGAAAAGCTGTTCTTACAGAACGTGTTTTCATGGAACCAGGCCATTATCCGCGTATGTGGCGTTATTCTTCCGATTTAGACGAATTCAGGGAAGTTGTTGAATTTCCAGAATGACGCAGTATGCTTTTAATCAAGTTAGATATATGATTCTTAGGTGATAGGGATGTCGCTGTTTGATAAGAAGGAAGTTGTATACGGCCCGGAAACGGTGTCCGTGGGCGATTTAGATTATTCGGTGGAGGGTTGTTATCGTAATGTGGTGACAATCCCTCTTACAGTAAAGCCGAAACGTATGCTTCGCATAAGGATTGATTCCGATGCCCCTGTCGATGTTGTTATTGCCAATGAAAACAGATCATCTGTAGAACACAGAGAAGGGGTCCGTACAGGGGAGTTCGGACCGTATGATACAGGCAAAGCAAAGAGCATGGGAATAATCCTCGGAGTATTCAGAGGAGACAAAGCCAAGGTAAATGTAGAAGCATGGGTTGATAAAGAATGAGATTTCAAAGCACTGGTAACAGAATTCAGGTTGGCGACTCCGGCCGTAGTAAAATGACCTTGATGAGAAGTTATGATTACAAGATGCTTTATCTTTTCATTCTGGGTCTCGCAGCATCATTGGTTGCGATGTATGTTGCTGTGTCGTATTACGATTTTTCATCAATCAAAGTTTTGCCTTTTTTGGCAGCGCCTTTGTTCATAATCGGTACTGTAAATTACATAATCCATAAGCGTTGGATTCCGATACTCTGCATCATTGCTATTGCAGCAGCCATATATTTCTTCTGGGAAAAAAGCTACGTTTTGTTCTTCCTGTATCTTTTCGTCTGCACAGAAGGCGTTGCGGTAATGACAGAGGTCATTCAGAGAATTGTATTCTTTAAGATCTTAACAATAATCGAGTTTGTAAATCTAAAGGCTAAATTGAGCATCTCGGACAGAATAGTAACCTTTATGTTCAACATACCGTGCGACCTGGATACCCGCAATCTTAATGTGGATCTCAGCGTCAAGAGGGACGGCATACCCTGGTCCAATATGTTTCATACGATATTCATGGCTCTGATGTTCTGTACATTCCTGTGGATGTATATGGTGTTTAATCCTTCATTCACATCGGGCGAAAGCGGAATGTCCATCTATACGTTTACAATCGTTCTGTATGTTTCCCTTT
This sequence comes from uncultured Methanomassiliicoccales archaeon, assembly GCA_934234005.1. Taxonomy (GTDB): domain Archaea; phylum Thermoplasmatota; class Thermoplasmata; order Methanomassiliicoccales; family Methanomethylophilaceae; genus Methanoprimaticola. The sequence goes on from CAKQHC010000001.1 coordinate 27,647, forward strand.
TGGTTCTTCCGTGGAATATTTTCAAGTCGCTCAACGTGAGAGTTCAGACGGGATACAGGGATTTTAATGTGTATTCCGGCCTGTTTGAAACAATCAAAAGGATGTTCCTGCCTATCTTGGCAGTGTTCATTTTCCTTGCCTTGTCTTTGTCATCTGGTACATTTTCGATAATGTATGTGGCATTGTCAATAGTGATGATCGCGGTAATAGTGGTATTTACTTCGGTTCTGTATTACACCGGGAGTGAGGCAGACGTGGTTGCGGACGTAAAAGAGAAATGGGCCGATTTCCACCCTACAACAATGTATGCAGGATATAGGGAGAGGGGACAGGCATCATATGAAGAGGATGTCCCCGGAACTCCCAGAAGAGAACTCAGACTGTGTCTGAGGAAAAACTGAATTCACAGGAACTGGGAATTCATTCTTCCGGGGCCGTCAAGGCCCTGGATGATCGGTTTGAATACCTCTCCGGATGACATTCCGGGCGTTTTGTTCAAACCGACTATTTCAGGTTCTTTCCAGTTTGTGATTATAACCTGATATTTCTGACGTACTCCTTCTACTTCCACAGGGGGGAATTCGACAGATTTGAGTATATCCAGAGATACGTCCGCCAAAATCTGAATTTCTTCGGGAGTTATCTCGTCGGGTACTCTGATGAAGAAAGTATGTTCTTCGGTGGTACCGTTCATCATATACGTTACTTCCGATTTTTCTACTATTTCTTTGAATTTCTTGGATTTATCATCATCACCGGCCAGTTCCAGCATGCGCTTTTTCCAAGTATCGGGGATGTCTACATATAAAGCATCCTTGTTTAAAATCTTCCACATACTCCCGCAATCTTTCCGATATTAGTTAAGTTTAACGTGTGCACGTAAAAGGGTTATTATGGGAGGTCGGAGTATCGTGGCATAGGTACAATTATGCTTGAGGAATTCAAGGTCACTCCGTGGGAAGTAACCGGAGACATCGATTACGATCGTCTTCAGCAACAGTTCGGAACCACACCCATAGACGAACAGCTGAAAGAGAGGCTGTCAAGGTATGGTGACGTCCACCCTATGCTGAAGCGCGGAATATTTTACACTCACAGGGATCTGAATCTCCTCTTAGACAAATATGACAAAGGAGAGAAATTCACACTTTATACAGGCCGCGGACCTTCGGGAAACACCCATTTGGGCCATATGATGCCATGGATGTTTAACAAGTGGGTTCAGGACACGTTTGACTGCGACATGCTTTTTCAGATGACCGATGACGAAAAGTTCCTTTTCAAGGATTTGACTTTGGAAGACACCACATCCATGGCGTATCAAAACGCTTTGGATTTTATTGCATTGGGTTTCAATCCGAAGAAGACGCGTATAATCCTGAATACGAAGAACGTTCAAAAATTGTATCCTATAGCGCTCAGAATCTCTAAAAGAGTAACATTCTCTACGGCAAAAGCGGTTTTCGGATTTGATAATTCCACCAATATCGGATCCATTTTCTTTACCACTATGCAGTCTGTGCCGGCATTTCTGCCGTCCGTGGATGCAGGCAAACAGGTGCCCGTGCTGATACCGTGCGGTATCGATCAGGACCCTCATTTCAGAATAACCCGTGACGTTGCACCCGGGATGAATTTCCCCAAACCCACCATGGTATACTGCAAGATGTTTCCCGGTCTCTCCGGAGCAGACAAAATGTCGTCGTCGGATGAAAATTCCACAATATATACGACCGATTCTCCTAAAGCTGTAAAGAAGAAAGTCGGCCGTGCGTTTACCGGCGGATGCGTTTCAGTGGAAGAGCAGAGACAAAAAGGCGGAAACCCGGAAGTTTGTGCCGTATTCAAGTACAACTACTATATGTTCGAACACGACGATGAAAAGCTGAACGAACTTGCTACGAAATGCCGCAACGGGGAGATTCTCTGCGGAGAATGCAAGATGTGCCTTACACAACGCATTAATGTTTTCCTTGAGGAACATCAGGACAGGAGAGAGAAGGCCAAGGATGTCATAGACAGTATGACCTACGATGGTTTTGAATGGTGATGAAGATGGAATTCAACAAGATTCTGGAAGGACTCAGTTATAATGAGAAAAAGCTGTTGTTGGCTTTGGAGGATGCAAACGGTTCCGCATCCCCGTCGAAGTTAATTTCCGAAGGACAGTTTTCATTGGAGGTTGAGATCATGGGTGCCGCATCATGGCTCGAATCCAAGGGTTTGGCTGTTTTGAAAGAAGATACCGAAAAATTCTTTGTTCTGGAAGATAAGTCTGTTATCGAATCGGGACTTCCCGAAAGGAAAGCCATCAATATCATCGATAAAGCCGGCGGTTCAATGTCCATGGAACAGTTGGCCGAGGCTATGGTCGGAGGCGAAGATAAAATTGCCGTAGGGTGGTTGAAAAGAAAGGCTTTGGCAGACATAGTCAAAGACGGAGAGGTAAAGCTTCTTACTCTCACACAATACGGAAAGGACTGTATCCATACAAAGATGCCGGACGAAGAACTTCTTGACAGGATGGCATCCGGTGCAGTGCCTGCCGAGTCCGCCGATCCTAAATTGATAAAGGATCTCAAAGGCCGTCAGGGCATGATTTCCGAGAAGATTGTTACATCCAGGATGATAACGCTTACGGAGGACGGTAAGAAGGCAGCAACATCAGGTTTGGAATTAAAACCGCAGGTTTCCGACATCACCGACCGTATGATTCAGAACGGCGAATGGAAAGACGCCGAATTCAGAAAATACGACGTGCATACTTTTGCGCCTCTTTGTGTGCCAGCGAAGAAACATCCACTTTCGAGACTCGGTGCACAGGTGAGAAGACTGTTTACCGATATGGGATTCAACGAAATGCAATCGGAATATGTACAGCCCGCTTTTTGGAATCTTGACATTTTGTTTACCCCTCAGGACCATCCCGCCAGGGATTTACAGGATACGTTCTACCTTGAGCACCCTTCGTGCATACACATAGACGATGAGGAGTTGGTGGAAAAGGTGAGAAACATCCATGAGAACGGAGGAGATACAGGATCTACAGGATGGGGCGGAGTATGGTCCAGGGAGAAAGCGGAGTCTGCCCTGCTCAGAACCCACAGTACGGTGAGTTCGATAAAATACATCGCAGACCATCCCGATGCGCCTCAGAAAGCTTTTTCCATATCCAGGATTTTCAGAAAAGAATCAATCGATTCTACACATCTGCCTGAGTTTACCCAGATTGAGGGAATAATTATCGACGAGCATGCAGATTTCAACATGCTGATTTCGATTATCAGAGAATTCTATTCCAGAATGGGATTCGATCAGATTCGCATACGTCCGGCATATTTCCCGTATACGGAACCGTCTTTGGAATTGGAAGTATTCTTCAACGGAAAGTGGATGGAGTTGGGAGGAGCCGGTATATTCAGGCCCGAAGTCGTTGAACCGCTCGGCGTTAAATGCCCTGTTCTGGCCTGGGGATTCGGATTTGAGAGACTTGCTATGATAAAGTGGAATATTAAAGACATCCGCGATTTATACATATCCGATCTTGACAACCTGAAGAAGAATACTGTTCTTTGAAAGAACACGTATATCCTCTTCCTATCGCCTCGGTGATGTTGCAGGCCATTTCACTCAGCCGTACGGATTCGTCCGTGCGGCCCAACGCCTTCACAGCTTCCGATTCCAGATACAGTTCCTCATTCATTCTGAATATACATCTTCTGTTTTCCATTTCCGTACGTGCTTTTTTCAGAAAGAACAGCGCATTCGCAGCATCCCCCATAGCCAGAGTAGTTTTTCCCAAAATCAGGCTTGTATCAACATCACCTCTGTATGATTCAAGAGCCAGCGCATGTGCGTTTTTGGTGTCGCCTTCCTTAAGCAGTATCTCTGATTTTAATGCTTTACCCAGGTCGCTGTCGATTTTTTCTACCATCGATGCAGGCCCTGCTGCCTCTTCCAAGCGATTCATTCTTAATGCAATAAAAGTGGCTATGTAGGGTATCTCGGATTCAATATAGATATTGGAAAGCGTAAGAGATGCACGGAGGAGATCTTCACGGGGATGATCCATTACGAAAAATTTGTTTTTAAGTATCAGTTGTTTTGCTTCCACATTTCTTTCCGATGATACCAGATGATATATCCGTTTACGGAAATCCAAATCATTATCGAGACAGTAGTCTGCAGCCAAACTGTGCCAGTAGGTTATCGTCTCTTTCGTGTTTCTGCTAAGTATTCTATTCATGGTTTCATTGCGTATCGATGAATACTTGCCCTCGAAAGGCAGCATTTTTGGAACGTGGCGCAGTGTATCTTTATAAACGTTCCTTTCAAGTACGCATATCATTCCCAGTACGTCTTTGTCTTTATTTCCCAATGTATCTATGCGGTCTCCGGAATAGTAGTTGATGTTGTTCGGACAGAAAATTTCGTCTTCCGGCATACCGTATTTTTTCATGGTTTCTACAATACGTACAAATTCCATTTTACCCAGAGGAGTCAATCCATACGCCTTACGTTTCAACCCTGTTTTTGTGTGCCGTACACGGGAAAGTCTGTCGAACACATACCCCTCGTTTTCCAATTTCAGCAGTATTACCGATACATGATTTCTGGAAAGCCCTAATTCCAAGGCGATTCCCGATTGTGTAATTTCTTCCGAGGCTATGCAGTTGTCGTCTGATGGATTGCTGTCGCATCTACCAAGATGAAGAATCATCTTATCGCGCAGATACATCTTTTCCATGATGACATCTTGTTCGGTATGAATATAAAATTTGATTCGTGTTCATTCGTTTTAGATATGTATTCTACACAGCGAATTGTTGCAGCGTTCATATGAATCAAACGGGGCGCACATAGAAAAATTATTTTTTAAGTATACAGACATTTCGGCTCCGAATATATCCAGATATTGTCAGATCTGCGAAGTGTATGCGGTTCGGATCTTCATAAACCGTAAACGATTTTTTCCGTTCAGTGTTTGTTTTGATGTGTGCGGAATATCCGGCAGAACAGAGTTTGGATGTCCGGGCACTACATATGTCGTTTACTGTCAACTTTACATTTTTCATATAAATGTTAAAGTCATATAAGGTCGGAAGGAATGACGTGAGCGGCGTTTATACGGTCAGATTTTGAAATACCGTTCATATCCCGATTTGCATCGTATTGCAGTATGTGTGTTATTTTGAAGTATATGTTTATGATTGGGATAATTATGTCACGCTTACTGGTTTGCTGTCCATCTGATCTCCCGTCCAAAAATATGAAGGATGCATTGCTGAACAAATGCGATTGGGAGAATTTGGGTTCTGACGGCAGAAACACATTCGAGAGATGCGGCGACAATATTATCATGACTATTTCTGACAAACATCTGGAACATGATTATCCGGAAAGGGATGCCGAAGCTTTCGGAATTCACGTAGACGATGTTATATTCATGTCCAGACATTCCGCTAAGAGCGGAACGCCCGCTTTAACGGTACACCCCATAGGAAATTATCACGAGAATCTTTACGGAGGGGATGCAGAACATTTGGTAAAAGCATCTCCGTCGCTTATGAGCGATGCTCTGAGGAATATTATGAGATTCAATGATACGGAAGGTACGCAGACATGTTTTGAGGTTACGCATCACGGACCCCTGTCCGATAAGCCGACATTTTTCATAGAAATCGGTTCGGACGAGAGCCATTGGGGAAATACCCATGCAGCTGAAATCCAGGCTAACGTAATAATGTCTATGCAACCTGCGGAAGATCATTTAATCGCCGTAGGTATCGGAGGCGGCCATTATGCACCGCGTTTCACAGAGGCCTGCTGTTCGTACAAAGTAGATTTCGGACATCTCATACCGAATTACCAGTTGGAAGGGAGAGATGACGAAGATATTGTGAGGATGATGATTCAGGCATCGGATGCGAGCGGTACAAAAGTAGTATATCTTCATAGAAAATCAATGAAAAAACCCGAGGAGCGCAGGATATCGTCTCTGATTGCATCCTCGGGGTTGGAACAGGTTTCTTCAAAGGACTTCGAACAGTTATGAAGATTAATGGGAATCTACAATGGTTCCGTTAATCTTCTTACCCAGAATGGCGTTGCGAAGTTCGTTGATGTTCCTTCCGTCTACAATCATGATGTCTATTTTATTTTCCTTGGCTATTTTGATTCCCAGGGGGTCGAACACACTGGATTTGGAAGCTCCGTGTTCTTTATAGACAATGTCTCCGAGTTCATCGATTGTCATTCCGAGTATTTTCACGGCATCTGGATTTTTGCGGGGATCGTCGGTATAAACCGCATCCACGGAAGTCGCGTTTACTATTCTGTCTGCGCCCATGGCCTCTGCAACCATTGCGGCAACGGCATCGGTAGTATGTCCTGGAACTGTGCCACCCATGACAACAATTTTGCCGGGCGAAGACCTCAGGGCCAAATCACGGGGATCCTCCGAAACCCTGTCGGGCATATCTCCGAGTGCCAGAGACAGGAGTTGTGCATTCAATCTTGTTGCACCTATTCCGAGGATATCCAGCTGATATTCGTTACCTCCGAGCGCTCTGCCGGTTTCCGCATAGTATCTCGCAGTTTTTCCCCCGCCGACCACGATTGCAATCTGGGCCTCATTGCATACTGCTTTGAGCATCTCGGCAAGTTTGGTTATGTATTCAGAATCATTGTTTCCGGGTATGAGGATAGATCCTCCGATTGAAACCACTACTTTATCCGTTGGAATCACACACCGATTATGGCTTGTAGTGTGATGCCCGATAAAAAAGTTCGGATTACCCGCCGACCGTTACGTTTATTATTAACGCGCGAATGGTAGTATCAAAAAGTAACAATCAAGGTGTTATTCAATGGGAGAAACCAATTCCGAGAACAAAGCCCGATATGATTTTAAGAAGGACATGCAGGAAATCACCGGATTCAGAGGCAGGGGTACCGAACTCATTTCGGTTTATGTTCCCGCATCCAGGCAGATTTCGGACGTTATGGCCTACCTCAGGAACGAGCAGTCGCAGGCTTCGAACATTAAGTCCAAAACGACAATGAAAAACGTTACCGGAGCCATAGATTCCATTACGTCAAGACTGAAAACATATAAGGCACCGCCGGAGAACGGCGTGGTTATTTTCTGCGGAGAAGTACCCCGTGCCGGAGATCAGACGAGGATGGTCCAGTACGTCATCAATCCTCCCGAACCGATCACGGCATTTTTGTACAGATGCGATTCGCAGTTTTTCACCGAACCTCTCGAATCCATGCTGTTGGATAAGAAGTGCTACGGGCTCATAACAATCGACAGGTCCGAAGCGACAATAGGTATACTCAGCGGATCCAGAATTCAGGTTTTGAAGCATTTCGATTCATTGGTTCCGTCAAAGCACCACCAGGGAGGTCAGTCATCGGTCCGTTTTGAAAGGTTGATCGAAATTGCCGCTCACGAATTCTTCAAGAAAGTTGCCGACAACGCCAACGAGGTTTTCCTTAACCGTCCCGAACTTTTGGGAATATTGATCGGCGGCCCGGGTGCTACAAAGGATTTCTTTGTCAAGGAAGAATATCTGCACCACGAACTCAGAAAAATCATATGCAACCCGCTTGTCGATACCGGATATACCGACGAGTCCGGTCTGAGAGAATTGGTTGAGAATTCAAAAGACATAATCACCGACATGCAGCTTACCGAGGACAAGAAGTACATGCAGAGACTTTTTGCCGAGATCAGAAAGACCGACGGAGGACTTTCGTGTTACGGAGAAGAAGAGGTGCGCCAGGCCACGGATATGGGTGCGGTGGACGTACTGTTGCTTTCGGAATCAATCTCAAAGAAGCGTATAACGGTCCAATGTCAGGCAGGACATGTCCACGAGATGACCGTGTCCAAAGACTATGATGACAAAATTGCGTGTCCCGACTGCGGTGCATCCGCATCGGTCATCAAAGAAGACGATTTAATCGACGATTTCTTCATGAGGGCCGACAAATTCAACTCGCAGGTTCAGATTATTTCTCCGGATTCGGAGGAAGGAGATATGCTGCGCAAAGCGTTCGGAGGCATCGCAGCGATTCTCAGATACAAGGTGAATTGATATGTCTATAATGGCTGATTTTGAAAAAGAGGTTCGCGAAGCCGTTTCCGTTGCAATCGGTACGATGGTTGACGAACAGGTGCCGTTTGTCGTGGAAGCGTCTGCCATGGACAATGTGGACGCTGCCGTTCCGTGTCACGCTCTGTCCAAAATTCTCAGGAAGGCTCCGAAGGCCATCGCGGAAGAAATTGCAGCTCAGATTAAACCTTCGGGACTCATTTCATCTGTCGAAGCCGTTAACGGTTTCCTCAATTTCCGCGTAGATCCGGCAGCTATGGTTTCGGGTGTTTTGAAAGAGGCTCTCGACAGCGGAAAATCGTACGGATCCATGCCGTCTACCGGACTGAGGGTGAATGTGGAGCATACGTCTACCAACCCTACGGGACCTATTCATGTGGGGCGCGCACGCAATCCCGTAATCGGGGATACGCTTGCCAGATGCCTTAAGAGGTGCGGCCACGACGTCACCACCGAATATTATGTCAACGATGTCGGAAAACAGGTTGTCATTTTAACCTGGGGAGTCAACAATTGTCCCGACGGACCCGTAAGGAAAGGCGACGATTCCCATTTCGACGATGTTTTGAAATCTGCATATAAAGAGGCTTGCGAGAAATTCCCGGATAACGGAGACGAACGCAATAAAGTAGATCACAAAACCGTTCTGTATTACCGCAGGGCAAATGCTATGATGGAGTCTTGCACAGAGGTTCAGGATCAGATAGCCGATATGCTGAGGCGTTTCGAAGCAGGAGACCATCAGATTATCGATACAGTCAGACATACTGCCGAGATGATGCTCGGAGGTCTCAGAGAAACCCTGGCCGGAATCAATGTGGAACTCGACAGATACACATGGGAATCCGGATACATAGCCGACGGAAGTGCAAAGGATGTCGTCGAGAAAATCAAAACCTCGAAGTATGCAGGTCAGACCGATGACGGAGCATGGTTTGTGGATCTGAAGGATTTCGGCATTCAGGGAAAGAATACGAAATTCACGTTTACGAGGTCTGACGGAACAACGCTTTACACAACCAGAGATATCGCATATCATCTCGATAAATTCACCAGAGCCGATCGCGTAATCGATGTTCTCGGAGAGGATCAAAAACTCGGATCCAAACAGTTATGCTCCGTTCTTCAGATTTTGGGCAGCGACAAACAACCGGAACCTATGTTCTATGCGTTTGTGTCATTGCCTGAAGGCAAAATGTCCACAAGAAAAGGAGTCGTAGTGTATCTCGACGATTTGATAGACGAATCGGTAGCCCGTGCTTACGAAGAGATCAGCAAGAGGCGTTCCGATATGTCGGAGGACAGGATGCGCGAAATCGCCAGAATCGTCGGAGTCGGAGCGGTGAGATACAATATAGTGCGCGTGCAGCCGGAGAAGCAGTTCGTGTTTAAATGGGAAGACGCTCTTAATTTCGACGGTAATTCCGGACCGTATCTTCAATACGTGCATGCAAGGGCATGCAGTCTTTTGAGAAAAGCCGGAGATTATTCCCATGATACAGATAGTTCCAAACTGTCCGATGAACTGGAAATCAACCTTGTGAAGACAATTGCCAGATACGGTGATGTTCTGCGCGTTGCTGGAAACGAGAAGCGTGTCCACGTACTGCCTTCGTACGGTCACGATCTTGCCGTGGCATTCAACCAGTTCTATGCGGCGGTTTCCGTTTTGGATGCGGGAGACAGGCGCAATGCCAGGTTGACTCTCGTTGAAGTAACCAGAGACGTTCTGGCCGATGTTCTGGACTGTCTGGGTATGGGCGCACCCGAGGAGATGTGATTCCGTGGAGATCCGCCCGCTTAAAATCAAGGATATACAGGCCGTTCGTGATTTGGAAATATCCTGTATACGCGAATATTTCGCCAAGACCATAGAGAATAAGTGGGAAGATCTTCCCCAGGAATGGAAAGACAATCTGGGGGCCAGCAGCCCCCGTCATTTCAAGGCATATCTTGACAGCGGGTTAAGTTTTGTCGCAGAGGAAGACGGAGAGATTATCGGTTTTATTTTCGCCCAGATGCTGCACCATATATGCGATGAAGACAATCTTTTGTGGATTGAAAACATGGGCGTACACCCGTATTTCAGACGTAACGCAATCGGATTCAAGCTTCTGCGCGAATGCGTAAGGGCAGGACGCGACAAAGGCGCCGCGGTTGCACACAGTATGATACAGGAGGATAACGCCCCGTCGATAATGCTTCATAAGAAATTGGGATTCTTTATGGATAGGCGCGAAGTTGCCCTTTTGGATCTCAGAGACCCGAAACTTAAACTTTAAGTGCCGACGACGGACAGATTCGTTATGCACCGATTACGGAGATTTCCACTTCGGACTCCGTTTCATTGTTTGTACGGTATGTCAGAATCATATTGTGACCTGTCGAGGAAACAATTTGATTGCGAATTGCACCGATCATCAGGCCGTCTTTTGTTTTATCAAAGTTGTTGACAGAGTGTTTTATGCGATATGTCAGCGGAAGGCACCTTTCAAGCTTTAGTTCCAGATTTAATTTTTCGGCAAAATCGTATAACGGTTCTTTTTGGCACCCGTTGCATTTCCGGTACATTCTGTCAAATATGAACGAACCCAAGACTGTCATGAGTTGTTTTTCATTTCCCAGCTTTTGACATACAAAATTGAAAAAGCCGTTTAGGATGTTGTTTGAATTATTGTTTGGCAGTATGCTGTCGGGATATTCAACTCTCCCCCCCCCCCGCGAAATTCATAGTGTTATGTGTTGGAAAACAATACGAGACTCCTTCAATGTCAATCACGGATATTAATCTGGAATCAGACATTTTCTTTATATTCGAATTTATCGTAGTATAGCACGCATCTATTTCATCAAGTATTGTGTTTTTTGATGCGAGTTTTTCAGCAAGGCGATTTATAATTTTAACCTGGACGGGGTGTGAAACGATGTGACATTCGGTATCGGATACCAAAACGGCAAATGTGCAATCTGTTTTTTCATTTTTTATATGATTGCTATGTGTCTTGTCGCACGATTCAAATGTTACGGATATGCGGTTGTCGTTACAATTTATTTTCTTTGCAATTTTATATCCTGATCCATGGATGTGTTCCAGCCAATGCCTCAGTACTTCAATCGAAACCGTGGCTGAATCATCAGTCTCATAATATTTTTCTACATGTATCGACAAAGGTTCGTATGATTCGATGTGCATTTTAAACGGTTTGCATACGGAATCGAACAATTCGACGGCAGATTCAGTCGAATTCGCGGTCAGTTTATTTTTTGTGATTTCGGCTATGGCATGGGCATACGAATGCAAGAATGTGTTTTTATGAAAGCCGTATTCATCACAAAAATCAAGAAATACGTAAGGCAACATGTCTTTGTTTATTTCTGTCAACTCTTTGTATTTACTTTCGGCACATTTACTTACAGATTTGGTATCCAGTACTGTTTTTCCAATTATGCAGTAGTTGTTGTTTCCGTCTTTGCATATTATTCCGTATTTATGTAATTTGGAAATCGAATACGCAGGGTTAAATGAAATGTCGGACGATGAAGAGATGTTATTAAAAGACTGAGGTTTTTCTGTTAATAATCTAAGTATTTTTATCTGTTTTTTGTCAGTTACGGGAACGAGTCCATTGTGCGTTTCGTAAATGATAAATTCTTCAGACATAAAATCATACATCTCATATACAGGTGATATATGAACTCAATGCACATCTTTATCATTTCGTCAAACTGCCTGAAGTCAGACGATTTACGGTGTACGGGCAGTTCACAAATATAGATGAAACCGCGGTTGCAATATAATCAAAATATCATATTGTTTTATAAGGTATAATGCGGGAGTTACCCCGCGGTTTGTTTACTTTTTCTCGTATTTTCTTCTCTCGGTGGAAGGT
>CAKQHC010000002.1 GCA_934234005.1 uncultured Methanomassiliicoccales archaeon
GCCCTGGCATTGCTGTCAATCTTGGGTTTCTCCATAGGAGTTGCTTCACAGTGTGTGCGCACATAGTGCTGCCTCAGGATGTCAAGAGCACGGACGGCTCTGTCGGGAGTGGGGAAACAGGGGAAAGCACCTTCGCGCAGAATATCGTTGGCTCTCTCACACTTCTCTCCGCCGGCAAAACACACGGTTGTCGGTACGGGAATGTCGTCCCTGATCTCAACAAGCATTCTTGCAACGGATTCGAGATCTGCTGTATCAAGAGGCGAACCCATGATAACAAGTCCTCCGACATCGTCATCTTTAATGACGGTTTCAATGACCTCTCTGAAATACTCTGCTTTTGCATCTCCGCGTACGTCAATGGGGTTTGTAAGTCCCGCAACGGTGGGCACACGCCTCTTGATTTCTTCGATAGTCTCCGGTTTGAGTTTGATTGCATGGATGTACTTTGCATCATATGCGGCATCGGCAGACATAACTCCGAGTCCGCCCGCATTGGTGATGATTACAATTCCGTCCTTCTTCATGGGGCTGCACGTAGACATGACTCCGAGAGCATCAAACATCTCATCAAGATCCATTGCCCTGTGTATTCCCAATTTTTTCATTATAACGTCATTCACAGCATCGGAACCTGCGAGCGATCCTGTATGGGATGATGCAGCTGCGGATCCTGCCTGGGTCCTTCCGGACTTGAATGCCACTATGGGTTTCTTGACTTTCTCTACGGCCTTGATGAATTTTTCACCGTTGTTGATTCCCTCTATGTACATTCCGATAACTTTTGTGTTCTCGTCCGCTTCCACGGTGGGGAGAAGATCGGCCTCATCGAGGCATGCTTTGTTACCGAGTGTAATGAAATTGGCAAGTCCCATCTTGTTCTTGTAGGACCAGTCGATGATAGAGGATCCGACTGCACCGGACTGAGAGAATATGGTGATGTTTCCGGCTTTGGGAAGAAGATGCGCGAATGTTGCGTTGACTCCTGCTGCAGGATTCATTATACCGAAACAGTTGGGTCCGAGGAACTCAACTCCGTTCTGCGAAGCCTGTATAATGAGCTCTTTCTCGAGTTCCGCTCCTTCCGGACTGTCTTCTTTGAATCCTGCAGTCAGAATTGATGCGTACTTGACTCCTGCTTTGTTGAGGTTAGCCATCTCGCCGGGGACGAGGTTTGCTTTAACTGCAATAATTGCGACATCAATAGGCTGTCCGACCTCTGTAATAGAGGTGTATGCCTTGATTCCCTGGATTTCCCCGCCTTTGGGGTTGATAGGGTACAGTTTGGACTTGTTAAATCCTGCATCAATCATATTTTTGACGAGCATTCCGCCGAGTTTCGTGACATCATTGGATGCACCGATGATTGCAACGGAAGACGGTTTCAGTAGGGATTTCATAATCGCCTGTATTTGATATCCATTAATAATATTTTGGTGGACTTCGCTCTTTTTTTATCATATTTCGTAACTTTATGCATGGAATCCGTAAATATTATGCCAATTTTCTTCTAAATCAGTAAAAATACGTCAATTGTCTGATAAAACAAGGTGTATAAATGATATGTACGATATAAAATACGTTGATTGTCGTATAGGACTATGTACAAATATAATGTATACACATTGCAGACCGCTGTTCCGGCGAAGGGGCGCGAATCGTGAACGCCATGTGCACGGAACAGCGTATAGTGATGCCGAACCTACCTATGGTAGGGCCCCTGCGGGAGCCGTCGACGTGTCGTCGAAGCGATGACCGGAGGACAACGCGACATCCGAAACATACCCCCTGCGTAAGTCAGTGCCCCGAGACCGGTGTCAGCACCGGACTGTGAAAAGGTGTGTTAGCGCATGGGGGACACGTGTTCATATGGTCATGTTTATCCTCCTCAACCCATATTCTGCCTCTTCCTGATACGGATACAATTCAAGCATTTTCGAATACTCTGCCCTTTTCACCGGTGACTGCTGTCCGAACCCCTGCGATATGCGAATCAAAGCCGAATATACCGAATAATCCACCACGCAGTCTGGAATATCGAACGAATCCAATGTATCTGCTACTCTCACCACTTTCATCAGAGTACTGGATTTCGTGCTTGCTTTCCATGTCGATCCGGAATTCCATCTGACGATTAACATCGGATCGTGTTCGACCAAACCCTCGTCCTCCAATCTCAGTACGGATTCGCACAGATCTCTGCAGTTCCCGACAGTGCCTCTGCTGATGCCTCTGCATCTCTTCACATAGAGCATTTGGTTCGAATCCACAAACGACGGCGATGAAAGCCAGTCGCAGACGTCCTGCGGGTAATCGCCCGATCCTACATTCTTGATTTTTGCATACACCGATTCTGCGAGAGACGTCATGATATTGTCCGGTGCACCTATCAGATAATCGCTGACCTCGAATGAGATCCACGTATACGATCTGCTCCATTTCACCTTGAAATCGCCGAAGGCTGCATACGATGCATTCACATCCTTGTATCCGTTTGCTTTTCCGACTTCCGCAAATATTTCGGTCAGTCTGTTTTCCTGTTCCATATTCGTTTCCTGCGACAACTGTCGCATTCCAGTAATTTACGCGTCACAGGTTTAAAGAAAACTGATGGATCCAGCGGACAAAGTCATTAATGCCCCGTCCGAATGTCCTGCCATGGAACAAAACCCAGAATCCGTAAAGGAAACGGAACGCATATTGGATCTCATAAAACGGAAATATGGATTCATCCCGGTCGTCAACCAGATACTTTCCGAACGTCCGGACATGTTCATACCTGTTACGGAAGCAAGCAAATCTATCCTTGAACACGGTGTGATGGACAGAAAATCAAGGATGCTCTGTGCCGTATCGGCATCTGCCGCACTGTGCGGCGAATACTGCCTGGATGTACAGATTGCACATGCTGCAGATGCAGGAGCCGACAGAGATGAAATCTTAGAAGCCATCATGATCGGATGCCAGATGAACTTCACACGTTCCCAATCATACGCTCTCAGAAGATTCGCAGATGCATACGGTGTAGAAAAAAAGGAAATTGTAGAACAAAAATTCCCGGATTCCAAAAAGTAACCGCCCTGTTATATACTATCATTGAGGATTACGTAACGATAACAATGGTACAAATTGCACCTGAGGCAGAGAAGTTCATCAACGATCTGCTTGAAAAGAACAACAAAGTCGGATACGGAATTAAGATTTACCTCTCGGGATTTGCCTGTTCCGGACCCCAGTTCGGAATGTCTTTCCAAGAAACAGCAGGAGAAGGAGACATAGTGGACAAAACCGCTCAGGGATTCGAGATGTACTACGACAAAGAAACCGAAGAGGCACTCAGCAAGTGCGTAATCGAATTCATCGACGACCCCAATTTCGGAACCGGCCTCACAATCCGCGATCCGTCTTTCCAGGGCTGCTCGTCCTGTGGCGGAGGATGCCACTGATTCTTTTACCGGGACTCTGTCCCGGGATCGATTATTTACATTTTATAAAGTTGAAATTACATATTCCAGACCCGCGCGGATAAATTTATCGGAACGCTTACGATAGCGGTAAAAAGATAATCTATCACACAATTCCCGCATTATGACCTTCTACAAAACAGACTGTCCGGAATGTTGCGAGAAAATAATCCTGGATGTTATCAACGGCTTCGGATACTGTATGTACTGCGGTGCCAAAGTCGAACCAGAGGAACTCGTACCGTTGCCGAACAGTCTGAGAGAAACAATATTTCTTGAACTGAACAAAGACGATGTTGCCGAACCTTGGGACACAAAGGTTTCGGAAAGCATAGATCTCGCTCAGTCCGGAGATATAAACGGATGCATCGCCGGATTAAGATCGGTATTGGAAAATGCGGAAAACAAACAAACAGACGATATCCTGGATTCCATAGACAAAGCCATCGTCAATTGGATAATTTCCGGGATCACCGACAGAAACCTGCCGATGTACGAAGGGGGCGCCCGCGATGTGTACGAAGGCATAAAGGATCTTGTGGGAGAAGGCATGAATTATGCAATAGTCAACGTCTGCAGAATGCATATGAGCATGATTTCCAACAACCTGAACGATTCCGAAATGGCCAAAAGATTGATTAAAACAACATTTATGGTCCTGAAAGATTACATCAATGACATCCACAATCTTGAGGAACTTGTCGATTTCATAACAGGATTGAACTATATCACGCACAACGCTATCCACGTAGCATATCCGAATGCAAACGAAAACAAGGACGAATATATGGATGAGCCTGCATTCAGATATTACAACTTCCTCCTTCATCTGGCATTTATGGCTATAAATGAAACAAAAGCCATGAAACGTAAGGATCTTGTCAAAATCAACCGTTCTGTTTCAGCAGGAGACAGATCCGAAGCCCTGAAAGATATCAATTCGGCAATAGATTTGGTTCTGGATAAAGATCCTGATGCGTATTTCGAACCTTTCAAAAAATATATGGATCATATGCTCGGAAAGAATTCCAAGAACACAAAGAAAAAGAACTGAATTCCATGGAATATCTGACACATCCGCGTATCGTGCCTGGTAAGGTAGAGAAGAGAGCTTATCAGGTCAATATGGCGGCAGGATGCGAAAAAAAGAATACGCTTGTCATCCTGCCCACAAGTCTGGGTAAGACGGTGGTGGCCATCCAGGTCATAGCGGACTTTCTCGACAGAGGCAAAGTCCTGCTGATGGCCCCCACCAAACCGCTCGTTGACCAACACGGAGCATCCATGGAATCTATGCTTACCTGTACTTCAACAGCCATACTGAACGGACACATGAAGCCCGAAAAAAGGGCTGCGGCCGTTTCGGAAAACGAATTAATCATCGCCACCCCGCAAACGGTATCCAACGATTTACTCGAAGGCAGATACAACCTCGACGATTTTTCTCTTGTCATCTATGACGAAGCGCACCGTGCCACAGGCAATTATGCATACGTTACCGTTGCACAATATTGCCATTCCTCGATAAGAAGTATAGGAATGACGGCATCTCCCGGAAGCGATGAAAAACGCATAGAAGAAGTGTGTGTGAATCTCGATCTGAGACGGATAGACATAAGGTCTGAAGACGACCCGGACGTGTCCCCGTATGTACACGACACATATATCAACCGCATAACGGTAAACATGCCACAGGATCTTCTGGAAGTAATAAGCCTGCTCCGTTCCATACAGGAACGCTACGCCGACGAACTGAGAGGAATGCATCTTGTTATGGGAAACTGGGCCGTTTCCACCAAACATCTGCTCAACATACAGCGTAATCTCCAGGCAAGACTGGCGTCCGGAGAGGTTACGTCCACGGTGTACCGCGGATTGTCGCTCACTGGCAAGAGTATCAAAGTTCTGCATGCAATCAATCTGGCAGAGACGCAGGGAATTACCATTCTAAAATCTTATTTGGGTAAACTGGAGGAGGAAGCCGAACAGGAAAAAGGAGGACGCAGCGCACGCGAAATAACGCAACGTCCAGAGTACAGACTGGTGAGAAACATTGTCGATACCACCCGCGTCGAACATCCGAAGATATCCCGTGCAATGTCTATTGTAAGCCGTACCCTGAACGAATCCCCTGAATCCAAGGTGATTATATTTACACAGTACCGCGGAACATGCGATCTTCTGGAAACAAAATTGGCTTCGATACCCGGTGCAAAAGTATCCAAACTGGTCGGACAGGCGAAGGGTGGCATGACACAGAAGGAACAGATAAAACTTCTCGACGGTTTCCGCGAAGGACAGTCAAACGTCCTGGTTGCCACACAGGTCGGCGAAGAAGGATTGGATATAGCGGGAGCCGACGTCGTGCTGTTTTACGAACCCGTACCGTCGGAAATACGCACCATACAGAGACGCGGACGTACAGGAAGAAAAAACGACGGTGAAGTCTATGTGCTCGTTGCCAAAGGCACGGCCGACGAAGTGTTTGAAAAAGTGGCCAAAGAGCGCGAAGAACTTATGAGGAAAAAACTCGAACTGCTCAGCGTAAAACTCTCCCAGGGACGCTCCGGATTCCCGAACCGCTCTCAACGCCGTATCGATTCGTATGATGATATGAATCCTTAAATCCCTCCCGGCCCTTGCAAGGCATATGCTATATTCCGACCTTGCAACGGTCTTTGACAGATTGGAATCCACATCGAGCCGCCTTGAGATGGCTGATATCCTGGCGGAATTCTTCAAAATAGCCGACAGGAAGGAACTGCGCCGCATAATATATCTGTCCCAAGGCAAACTTCATCCGGATTTTATCAACAAAGAACTGGGTATGGCCGACAAACTGGTTATAAAAGCCATAAAGGAAACCTCCGGAACGCCTATGGACAAGGTTGAGGATCTTTACATCAAAACCGGCGATCCTGGAGAGGTTGCGGAAAAACTGATTGTCAGGAAAAAACAAATGACTTTGTTCTCCGAAGAACTGAGCGTGGACCGTGTGTTCAAAAGCCTCACGGCCATAGAAAACGCCGAAGGGAAGGATTCACAGGATAAAAAAATGAAAACTCTGGCCAACATGCTCCACGATTCGGGGCCGTTGGAAGCCAGATATCTGTGCAGAACCGTCACCGGCCGTATGCGCGTAGGTGCCGGAGACATGACCATACTCGATGCGCTGTCTATCGCGTTCGCCGACAAAAGCGACCGTCCGGAAATTGAAAGGGCATTTAACGTAACCTGCGATATCGGCCTGGTTGCGGAAACCATAGCGAACGAAGGCATGGACGGAATCAGGCGCATCCGCGTCAGTATCGACAGCCCCGTAAAAGTCATGTTGGCAGAACGCATGCCGTCTATCTTCCAAGTTGTGGAAAAAATGGGCGGAAGATGTGCCATGGAATACAAATACGACGGTATCCGCGTACAGGCGCATATCGGCAAAGATTCGGTGAGACTGTTTTCCAGAAGACTTGAAGACCTGACCAACAACTTTCCCGATATCGCAACCGCGCTCAGACAGCACTGCAGACATGACGAATGCATAGTGGAAGGAGAATGCGTCGCCATAGACCGTGAAACCGGCAATATGCTCCCGTTCCAAACCGTTACCCACAGACGCAGAAAGAACGACATGGAATCGGCTGTGAATGAAGTAAAAGTCAGAATGTTCATGTTCGATATGCTTTATGCGGACGGGAACGATATGACCGGACTGCCGTATCCCGAAAGACGCTCGGCTTTGGAGAACGGCTTCGAAATGGGCGATTTGATGCAAATGACAACCATGCGCATCGTGAACTCTCCCGAAGAGGGTGAAAACTTCTTCGACGGAGCTATCGCAAACAGATGCGAGGGAATAATGGCAAAATCGATAGAAGACAATTCGGTATACCGTGCCGGATCGAGAGGATTCCTGTGGATAAAATACAAAAAAGATTACCAACAGGCTCTCACGGATTCTTTTGACCTTGCCGTGGTGGGCGCATTCTACGGTATGGGAAAAAGAGCCGGGAGGTACGGTGCCCTGCTCATGGCGGCATACGATCAGGAAACGGGAAGATTCGGAACCGTATGCAAACTGGGAACCGGTTTTGACGATGCTTTCCTGGAACATATGCCTGAACTTCTCGACTCGGGCATATCGGAATCAAAGCCCAAAATACTGGATGCTGAAATGATTCCCGACGTGTGGTTCGAACCTACCGTCGTGCTCGAAGTGGTAGCCGCAGAAATTACGCTCAGCCCCATACACACTGCTGCCAAAGATCTTCTTAAAGAAGGTGCGGGACTCGGAATAAGATTCCCCAGATTCACGGGAAGAGTGAGAGACGATAAAACCGCTGAACAGTGCACAACGGTCGGAGAGATAATAGAGATGTACTCCATGCAGGTACACGATTCGGACGGTTTGTCCGAGTGAATCGAATTTCAAAAATCGGAGACTGTGATACGATGTCATTCTTAAAGCGCAAACCGAAAGGACCGTTTCTGAAAACAGAACCGCTCAACCTTCATTGGGATACGGAAGATCCGTTCATATTCGCATCTCATCACGAAGATGATTATCCGCACGGCAACAGACAGCAGGCTCCCCCGCTGGAAGAGATTGCCGGAAGAAATTTGGGACGCGATTACAAAATCAGATTCGGATTCAGAATGTACAACGGCAAAGTTGTCCCCGGATTTCCCAAACATGCGCACTGGGGTTACGAGACCGTAACGCTTCCCGCAAAAGGATATGTCGACCATTTCGATACCGACCGCAACAACGGTCGCTTCGGTTTCGGGGATGTCCAATGGGTATGCGCTTCCGGAAAATACGAACATTGCGAAATGTACCCTCTGACGGAACAGGAAAAACGCAATCCGAACGACATTACGCAGATATTCCTTAATTTACCTTTGGAAGACAAAAATAAGGAAAATTCTCTGTCGACCGTCTGGAGAGAAGAATCGGTCCATGTAGCAAAAAACGGATGTGACGCCCATATATTATGCGGAAAATACGGAGAGGCTTCCTGTGCATCCCCCAATCCGCTTTCTTGGTCGCATAATCATTTCGTGAGAATAATCAGACTTGTCATGCAACCCGGATCGTCGTTCGTTCTGGATCCGGTTCCGCCCGGGATCAACAGAAACATATATTTTGTATCCGGAAAAACCGCCGTGATTCTGAATGAAGAAGTCGAATACAGCTACAGAATCAAAATAGAACCGGAAAAGGAAGTGAAAATCGAAAACGGACCCGAAGAATCCGTGATGTGGATTCTGGAAGGAGAACCTATAGGTCAAAAGATGTCTTCTTTCGGGCCGATAGTTCTTGCCTCTGACAAGGAAGTGCGCGAAGCTCTGAATGACGTACGTTCTACCGAACTTACAAACTGGCCTTTTGATGTTATAGACAAAGCACAACCTCTCGGTTCCGGCCGTTTCCTGGAATACGGTGACGGGAGACGCTCCGAACCTCCGAAAACTGAATAAAATGGCCCTTACGGGCCTGTTTTTCATCCTTTGTAATATATCATGGCATTACAGATTGTAGCTGCAATATTGGATCCGCCCTTTCTTCCCTTGGGAACTATGAACGGAATACCGCGCTCCATGATAAGTTCTTTGGATTCCACCACATTGACGAAACCGACCGGAGCACCGATGATCAATGCAGGTTTGACTTCTCCCGCATCAATGAGTTCGGCAAGCCTTACCAATGCCGTAGGTGCATTGCCGATGGCAAAGATTACAGGATGTTTCTTTGCTTCCTCTGCGCCTTTTTCCATACATATCGTAGCACGGGTGCATCCGCGCGCTTTAGCTTCGGCAGCAACGTCGTCATCGCTGATATAACAGTGGACTTCTCCTCCGAACGCTCCCAGTTTCTTTTTGTTGATTCCTGCCGCGGCCATTTTGGTATCGGTCACTATGTGGGCACCTGCCCTTATGGCGGCTACACCGATTTCGGCGGCATTCTCGGAAAATACCAGATTGTCTGCATAATCGAAATCGGCGGATGTGTGTATGCACCTCTTTACGATTGAAAACTGGGGTTCCGGCCACGTTCTGCCGTTTAACTCAGACGTAATTATCTCCATACTGCGTTTCTCTATGTCTTCCGGTTTGACTATTTCTATTGTCATGATATCACTCTTTATAGTCGTATCCTCTTGGAGTTATCATACGTCCTTTGGACACATATGTCTGTGAATTGCCGATTATTACTATGCTGAACATGTCAACATCGGCTTTGTCTAGTTCCCCCAGTGTGGTAACTATCGATTTTTCATCGGATCTGCCTGCATTACGTACAATTCCCACGGGTGTCTCGGGTTTCCTGTACTTTAGAAGAATTTCTCTTGCACGATCCAAATATTCCGTTCTGGTCTTGGATTTGGGATTGTACAGGCATACGATCATGTCGCCCTGTCCGGCACAGTCCACACGTTTCATTATGAGATCGAGGGGAGTCATCAAATCGGAAAGACTTATTATCGCCAAATCGTGCATGAGCGGCGCCCCCAGAATTGAAGCAGCCGTAGACGCTGCCGTTATGCCGGGAACGACATCGATATCGATATCGGCACCCATATCGTCGGCCAGTTCGTATATTATCCCGGCCATACCGTATATTCCGGAATCTCCGGATGAAATCATGGCCACATCCATGCCGGTCATGGCATCCTCGATTGCCATTCTGCATCTTTCGACTTCTTTCATCATGCCGGTGGCCTTGTAAACTTTATCCGGAAAAATCGGTTTCATCAGATTGACGTATGTCGTATATCCCGTAACGACATCCGCATTCTGTATGGCTTCCGCAGCTTTGAACGTCATGTGCTCTTTTCCGCCGGGTCCGAAACCTACAACATGTAGTTTTCCTTTCATGCATCTCACTCCTTAGCCTGACGGAACTCTGTCGTGAAGTGCTTATCGTAGAGTTTCGAGAGATCGTATTCGTTTCCGAGGAAATCCCCTACCACGGTAAGAGCAGTCTTCTTTATTCCGGCATCCTTCACCTTACGCGCAATGTCCGAAATCGTACCGTAAACTATCTTCTGGTCCGGCCATGTAGCCTTATAAACAACGGCAACGGGCGTATCCGGAGAATATCCTCCTTCCAGAAGCTGTTCGGTCATTTTATCCATGAATCCTATCGAAAGGAAAATCACCATTGACGCATGGTGTCTGGCAAGATCGGACAGCTTTTCTCCTTCGGGCATAGGCGTTTTGCCTTCCATCCTTGTCAGAATGACAGTCTGACTTTTTCCGGGAAGCGTATACTCCTTGTTGAGGACGGCTGCCGTTCCCAAAAACGAACTTACGCCGGGAATTACCTCATAGGTTATGCCGAGCCTGTCCAGCCTGTCCATCTGTTCTCTGTGCGCACCGTATATTGCCGGATCGCCGGTGTGTACACGCACACACTTCTTGCCGTCCTTTTCCGCTTCTTCCATAACGGCAATTACTTCGTCGAGATCCATCAAAGCGCTGTTGTAAATTTTTGCCCCGTCTTTATGGCCTGAAAGGACTTCGGGATTGACGAGGGATCCCGCATAAATTATGACGTCTGCCGAATCGATCAGTTTCTTTCCTTTGAGTGTAAGCAATTCCGGATCTCCGGGACCTGCTCCTATAAATGATATCATGTGTGTGTCTCCTTGTTGTGATTTTTCTTTATAATCACTGTCGTGAAATAACTGTAAGAACGTTCTCTGTCCAGAATACCGATGTATTGATCGGACATTCCGACATTGCTAATGACCGTAGCAGCATCTGTCGGAATTCCTTTTGATTCCATCATGTCCATTATCTTCGGTATAGATTTGAACGCCTTCATGACTACTATATTGTCGAATGCATCCATGGCAACGGAAAGCAATTCCGAATTCTCCTTCGCCATGGGAACAATGGCCAAACCTTCGTTGTTGAGCGTGAGCGGCAGTCCCGCCACAGCGGCACCGTGGCAGAACGACGGTATTCCCGGAACGATTTCTACCTCGTAACCGTTCTCTTCTATTGCTTCCTTGATGTACATGAACGTACTGTACACGCCCACATCACCCAACGTAACCATGGCAATATCTTTCCCTTCGCCTAGAAGCGAACACAGACTGCGTATAGCTTCGTCATGCCCCGCTTTCCAATCCCTGTCGTCGGGACTCATGCTGAAGAGGAATTCCCTCACGTCGCGTCCTTCCAAACTGACGGACGGTCTGATAATCTCCAACGCCGTACTTCCGTCGCCGGGACGCTTCACCGGATATGCGATTATATCGCATGAATCCAAAATCTCTTTGGCTCTGTGCGTCTGCAATCCCGGATCTCCTGGACCTACGCCCACACCGTACATTCTACCTGTCATTTCCATTCTCCAAATAATTACGGTCGGCTCCCCAATCCATTCGAAAGTATATAATCTGGTTTATCTATCCAATAGACCTGAAGAGTATAGAATCAGCAGGGAGAACAGATATGGCCAGCACAAAAAATGATTACTATGTCATGGTCAATAACCGCAGACTCAGATGCGGACACACGACGGGTACGTGCGCAGCCGCAGCATCCAAAGCTGCCGCAGAGGCGCTGCTGACCGGAAAGAATGTTGAATCGGTATCGATTGCCACGCCCAAAGGAATTGTGCTGAACCTTCCCGTGGAGGATATGAGCCGTATCGGAACCGCCGTCAGATGTGCCGTCAGAAAAGACGGCGGAGACGACATAGATGCCACAAACGGCATTTTGGTATACGCCGAAGTAACAAAAACAGAGCACGGTATCGAAATCGGCGGAGGCGAGGGAGTGGGTACCGTCACACGCAAGGGTTTGGATCAACCCGTCGGAAATGCGGCAATAAACCGTGTCCCGCGCCAAATGATATCGGAAGCCCTGTCGGATGTTTCGTTTGCCACAGGATATTCCGGAGGGCTCCGTACCGTTATATCCGTTCCCGAAGGCATCAATATTGCCAACAAAACATTCAATCCGCGTCTTGGAATAACCGGCGGCATTTCGATACTTGGAACCAGCGGAATTGTGGAACCGATGAGCGAGACGGCTCTGATAGACACGATAAAAACGGAAATGAGGATGCGTGTTGCCAACGGAAACCGCACATTATTGGTCGTTCCCGGAAACTACGGAAAAGATTTTACGGAAAACATACCGGGAATAAATCAGGAGTTTGCCGTAAAATGCAGTAACTTTGTGGGAGAAATGCTTGATTATGCCGTCGAACTCGGCGTAGATATACTGTTAGTGGCAAATTTGGGCAAACTTGTCAAAGTGGCAGGAGGCATAATGAATACACACTCACGCAATGCCGACTGCAGAATGGAGATACTCGCGGCAAACATGGCTGTTGCCGGAGGAAGTATCGAATCCGTAAGAAAAATCATGAAATGCATCTCAACGGATGATGCTTTGGAAGTAATAGAGGGCGAGGGCTTCCTGAAAAAAGTATCCGAAATACTTGTGGAAAAAGTCGAATTCTACATGAACCACCGCACCGGAGGGGCAATACGTACGGGTGCGGTGATGTTCTCTTCCGTATACGGATTGCTTGGCAAAACCGGGTCTGCGGATGAACTCATTGAATGTATAAGGAGGGAATTTTCCGATGAAAATTAATGTTGTTGCGTTCACCGGAAACGGATGTAAAACAGCAATCGAAGTGAAGAAGGCACTTGAATCCGAAAATGAAGTGCACCTGTGTTGCAAGACAACCCATGATTCTTTCGGCGTAACGAATCTGGAAGGCAAGTTATCCGACTATATCGGCTCCTGGTTCGAAACGTACGATGCACTGATATTCATAGGAGCAGTCGGTATTGCGATAAGATACATCGCACCGCACATAAAATCCAAGCTGACAGATCCGGCTGTCGTATCCATGGACGAACACGGCAGGTGGGCTATCGCACTGTTGTCCGGACACATCGGAGGCGCTAACGATTTAACCAACAGAATATCGTCTGCCATGGGTTGCGAAGCGATAGTGACAACCGCCACCGACATAAACAGCAAGTTTGCCGTGGATACTTTTGCGGTACGCAACAAACTGCGCATCACGGCCATAGGAACCGCCAAAGATGTTGCGGCAAGAGTATTGGACGGCAGATTTGTCGGATTTTGCAGCGAAATACCCGTCGAAGGAAGTATGGGTAACGGCCTGACGCCTGCCGATACCGGAGAATTCGGAGTATGCATATCATACGATCCGTACAAAACTCCGTTCGATCGCACCCTGAATCTCGTTCCGATGGATATAGTCCTTGGAATAGGTTGCAGACGCGGAATCGATCCGGAATCTATGAAAGAATTTGTATGCGATATGCTGAAAAAAATGAATATTGCAGAAGAAAGGGTCGGTATGATCTGCAGCATAACCCTCAAAAAAGACGAATTGGCAATAAAGGAACTTGCAAAATATTTCAAATCGCCGTTGAGATTCTTTACATCCGAACAGCTTAATGCCCTGCCCGGAAAATTCACAAAATCCGACTTTGTGAAAAGCGTGGCATCCGTAGACTGTGTATGCGAAAGATCTGCCAGTATGATGGGTGGCGAACTTATATGCAAAAAAACAATTTGTAACGGAATGACTCTGGCAATAAGCAGAATTCCCGTAATAGCGAGGTTTCTCTCATGAAGGATCTTTTTGTATTCTCCGGAACTACCGAAGGCCGTACGCTTGCCGAATATTTTGCATCGCGCGGTATTATGGTTCATGTCCGTGTGGCAACAGAATACGGCGCCGAAATAATGCCGAACGGTGAAAATATCAGCGTCAAAGTTGGAAGTTGCGGCGGAACCGAAGGAATAGCGAAAATTATCCGCGAAAATATGTTCTCCGTCGTAGCGGATGCCACCCATCCGTATGCCACTGTCATTTCCGGACATATACGCGAGGCATGTGCGACTACCGGTGCGGCATACATCCGCATATCCCGCAATTCGTCTGATATCGGAGAAGATGTCATCGAAACCGACAGCATACGGGCTGCCGTAGATTATCTGAAGGACAAAAGCGGAAAAATTCTCGCCACAACCGGTGCCAAGGAAGCCGAAGTTTACACCGAACTGCCTGATTTCAAAGAAAGAGTCGTCATGAGGGTGCTGTCCACGCTCCCCAGTATGGAAAAATGTTCATCATTGGGATTCGAGGGACGCAATCTAATCTGTGCTCAGGGTCCGTTTTCCGAAGAATGCAACTATGCAACACTCAGAGACAATAATATCGAATGGCTGGTTACAAAAGACTCCGGAACCGTCGGCGGTTTTGAAGATAAAATCCGTGCCGCACGCAGAGCCGGAACCAAAATCATACTGATTAGAAAACCTGAGGACAACGGGATGTCCTTCAACGAAGCCGTATCCGTTCTGGAAGATAAATTGGGGCTGGAACACAAATCCTGTCCCGTCCCCGAGGGAAAAAGGAGAATATGTTTAATCGGTATAGGCATGGGTCCCGGAGATCTTACCCTCAGGGCACACAGAAAAATTTTGGAATCCGATTTACTGATCGGTGCGCGCAGGATGCTCGAATCCGCCGATACAAACGGCAAGGACACTCTGGAAGAATACCGTGCCGACAAAATAAGGGAATACGCCGATTCGCATCCCGAATACCGCAACATATCCGTTCTTTTATCCGGAGACGTCGGGTTTTACAGCGGGGCTGCCAAACTGCTGGATGAATTTTCGGACGGAAAATATGATGTCGACACAGAATGCGGAATTTCTTCCGCAGTGTATCTCTGCTCCAAAATAGG
The DNA here is from genome assembly GCA_934234005.1 of uncultured Methanomassiliicoccales archaeon. Lineage (GTDB taxonomy): Archaea > Thermoplasmatota > Thermoplasmata > Methanomassiliicoccales > Methanomethylophilaceae > Methanoprimaticola. The sequence continues at coordinate 15,227 of CAKQHC010000002.1, forward strand.
TTCTTCGTGGCAGGACGTCCGTATGGTAAGCGCACACGGACGCGACTGCAACATAATCGGCCTGAGCCGTGTTAATTCCAAACTGTTTACCCTTCTGTCCGGAGAAGATACCGTACATGACATGTGCAGAAAACTGTTCGAATACGGAATGGATGTCAGAGTGACCGTGGGACAGTGCTTCGGATATCCCGACGAGAAAATAGTCTCCGGAACACCTTCCGAACTTCTGGAAGAAAAGTTCGGAAATCTTTGTGTCGCATTGATAGAGAACAAAAATCCGGACGCCCGCAATCCCATAAACATCAGGGACGAGGAATTCATACGCGGAGACGCCCCGATGACCAAGAACGAAATCAGGACTCTGTCCGTATCCAAACTGAAACTGTGCGATGATTCCGTAGTGTATGACGTCGGTGCCGGAACAGGTTCCGTTTCGGTAGAAATGGCTCTGTGTGCCGTAAACGGAAAGGTCTATGCCATAGAAAAAGAAGATGTCGCGGCGGATTTGATAGAAGTCAACAAGAAGAAATTCCTTGCCGACAATATAGTCGTAGTACGCGGACTGGCACCGGATGCCTTTGCCGATCTGCCTGCCCCTACGCACGCATTCATAGGCGGATCGTCTGGTAATCTGAAAGAAATCGTTTCAGGCATATTGGAGAAAAATCCCCGTGTAAGGATTGTCATCAACTCCGTTACGCTGGAAACCATCGGAGAAACCATGAATGTAATCAAAGAACTGAACCTTGTAGAAGAAGAAACAACCTGTGTAAACGTATCATGGGCACGCAGACTGGGGAGATATCACCTCATGACTGCCCAGAATCCGATTTACATCTCGGTGGTGAGAGGTTCATGACAATCCCGCGCATATTAATCGCGGCTCCTGCCAGCGGAAGCGGAAAAACACTGGTGACCTGCGGAATACTGCAGGCATTGGTTAACAGAGGCCTCAAAGTTGCTTCGTTCAAATGCGGACCGGACTACATAGATCCGATGTTCCACAGCAGAGTAATAGGAACCAAATCCAAGAATTTGGATTCGTTCTTCTGCGATGATGAAACACTTAAGTTCATATTCGGAAACACGGCACAGGACTGCGACATATCTGTTGTCGAAGGGGTTATGGGCTATTATGACGGTATCGGAGCGCTCACGACGGAAGGCAGTTCGTTCGAAATATCGGAAAAACTGGACATACCCACCGTACTTCTGGTAAACTGCAAAGGTGCAAGCATATCCGTTATACCTGTGGTGCAGGGATTCCTCTCCTTCAGGAAAAACAACATTCGCGGAATAATATTCAACAACATGTCCGAAAAAATATTCGGATTGATTGCGCCGGAAATAGAGAAAATGGGTGTCAAAGCGATAGGATATGTTCCTAAAGTATCCGATCTGGTTCTGGAAAGCAGACATCTGGGCCTGTGCATGCCGTCTGAGATAGACGAGCTCCGTGACAAACTCAACAGACTTGCCGATGTGCTGGAAAAATCACTCAATATAGATCTGCTGTTAAAAATCGCAAAAGACACTCCCGAATTGCAGTATACAGTGCCGCATATTCCAAAACTATTCTCGGGCATAAAAGTGGGATTCGCCGAAGACGATGTATTCTGTTTTACCTACGAAGACAATGTGGCATTATTGGAAAGATACGGTGCGGAAATTGTAAAATTCTCACCCTTAAACGACAAATGTCTTCCGGACGTAGACTGTCTCATATTTTCCGGAGGATATCCCGAACTCCACGCCGACAGACTCGAATCCAACAAATCTATGATGAAGGACATCCGTACAAAAATAAACAACGGAATGCCGTGCATAGCGGAATGCGGCGGATTTATGTATCTTCACGATGAAATGGAAGATGCAGACGGAAAGATACACAAAATGTGCGGAGTAATCTTCGGAAAAACACATAATGCCGGAAAACTCACCCGTTTCGGATATGCAACATTCGAAACCGGACAAAACGGAATGAAAATTAAAGGACACGAATTTCATTATTGGGACAGCGACAACAACGGCTCCGATTGGACCGCCGTCAAAACAAACGGCAGAACGTACCGCTGCACACATGACAATGGAACGCTTATAGCCGGATTTCCGCATCTGTATTACTATTCGAACCCGGATTTCGTACGCTTATTTCTGGAAAAAGCATCGGAATTTTCATCGAAACGCATCGGATAAATGCGCGGTTTTATATCGATGACCGCATACGAGAGCTCTATGGCTATCAAATCCGTAAGAGCCTCCCACATCCTGGTATCCAATGCCAGGGATGCAGAAGGAATTATGATCCGTATCTCCAAAGGAGAAGACTTCGCAGAACTCGCAAAAAGATTCTCCAAATGTCCGTCCAAAGCCAAAGGCGGAGACCTCGGATGGTTCGGAAAAGGAGACATGGTTCCCGAATTCGAAAAAGCCTGTTTTAACGGCAAAGAAGGACAGATCGTCGGACCCGTCAAAACAGAATTCGGATTCCACATTATAAAAATAACCGGTCAGAAATGATTGGAAAATCCCCGGTTGCCCGGGGTAAATCTTTTTTTACTTTGATTGAAGCGCTCCGGCGACGTCGATTGCTCCGCTGATAATCATAAAGATACCGATTACCAACATGACTGTATCTGCGGCATCTCCGGTGTTCAGCAATGCATAGACACCCATTACAATCATCAGAACTGCCACGACAACAGACAGTACATTTCCGATTTTGGATGTGAAATTTCCGTTTACGGCGCCGAATATATTCATTATTCCGATTATGATTAATGCAGCAGCCAGAATAACCATTAAAAGTGTCTCGAAGAAATTGGGCGATATTGCTAAAGCCAAACCTATAACGAGACCGATGGCTCCAATTACTGCATTACCCATCGCACCGGCGGTTATACCCTTATATACGGAATAAGCACCGGCTACGATGAAGACGATTCCGATTCCGATAAGAATCCACTTCAAAGCTTCTTTCTTAAAGGCAACAAGAACCAGACCTACAACAATCATCAATGCGGCTGCAATCAGCATGCCGGCTCTGGGATCGCTGTTTTTCACAATAGTGAATTCGGTTATGTTATCACCGAAGTTATATCATAACACAAACTAAAAAAGACATTCGTTTGAAAAACATTCATGTGGAACAGATAACACATACATTATTTCATTTACCTGATACTGTATGATATGACTGAAATATGATTTCATTCGATGACGTACGTACTTTTGACAGATGCCCGTATGCATACAGACTGGACAAAACCGAAGCGTTTCCTGATAAGATTACCTTGTCCGAATGTCTTTCCCAATCCGTCAGAGATGCCATACACGGATGCTCCGAACGCCGTATCATCGGTTACAGAATTGACGAGGAATCTATTCTTGAATCATTTTGGAATCAATGGGACAGATATTTCACAAAAGTATACAATCCCAACAGAGACGACCCCATGCAATTTATCCGCATAGGCGAAAAGTGCATCAGAAATTTTGTATCGCTTTCGTCCGAATACGCATTTTCCGGAATTGTAGCATCATTCATGCAGGGTACGCTGGTTTTGTCAGACGGCGTCGAGATACGCATAAACGCAGAAGAAGTCGGAAGAAAAAATTCTACTGTAACCATAACCAAATACATCTCGTCGGTCCAAGTGGAACCTAATGAAAAACTGGAATCCGATTTTGAAATGAACGCTTCCGCATTATGGGCAATGAATAATCTCAATGCAGAACATGTCGTAAGAAGATGGGTGTTCCTTCTTCAGAAAGTCACTTCCGAAATACCTGCAGACAAAATGAGATGTATCGAATCAATGAAAGATCTGTCTGCCAGAATCAAAAACATGGACTCTGAAAATCCTCTGCCACGTGAATCGGAGTACTGTCCGATGTGCCCGTATCAATCAAGATGTCCGCGTTTTCTTCACGAATTGTCGGTGATGGAAAAGGGTCCGGACGAAGGCGTCAGGCTGGCCGACGAATATCTTGAAATTGAAAAGAAAAAACAAGCTCTGAAGAATCGCATAGAACTTCTGAATGCGGAACAGGACCTGATAAAAGCAAAAATAGTTGCATTCTCGGATTCTAACGGATATATGTCCATAAAAGGTAACAACGGAAAACTTCTGATCAGACATGAAAAGAAAGTGGAACTTCCGGATGACAAAACCGAAATAGTGGAAAGACTGAAAATAACAGGCCAATACGACAGCCTGTCCATACCCAATTATCCGCGTCTGCGTTCGGATATTGCTAAAGGTGTAGCAGATCCTGTTATCATAAAAATGGCAAATATTGTCGGCATAGACAAGATATACATCAAAAAAGAAAAATGAGTTGCGAGTAATACTGCATAGAACGCCGACAAAAGAATACTCCCCTGGTCTGGGTATAATTTTTAATACAATTTATTTTGATATTTGGATGCATAATCCGACTAATTATTAGGTACTTAAAAGATACTTCTTTATACAATCTGGCCACAAACCGTAGCAACTAAGATCATTGTACAAATATAAATCAATTTAAACATAAATTGTCAGTCCGAATTATTGAAATATCAACCGCTATTCCAAGCCAATCATGAAGTCCTGTCCATATTGCGGAACCGTATTAAACGCACTGAATCCTTTTTCCATGTGTCCGGATTGCGGTCAGCCGATTGAAGACAGATATGTCATGAGCGATCGTTCAAGAAAGATCGAAACATACACCGTCCGTTCCGGAACCAAAATCTGATTCCGATAATCGGCACCCCCGCGCGGGATGCCGACCTAACATATTTTTCAATAGAACGCAATACAGATGTATGGCAGTACCGAATCTATGCCCCAACGAATCCGATGCAACACTGTATGTGGATGACTATCTGACAAATCCCGACAACCGCGTCCTTGCCGGTTTGATGTCCGAAGGAATCACCGGCCTCGTTAAAGTCATATCCGATGCGATTTCACGTTTGGAACCCCAATCCAAAATTATCATACTGAATAGGGACACACTGTCCGATGAAGGCATATTGTTTGAAAGAGATCTCAAATCATACATCGACAGAGAAATGAAAGAGGGAAAAAGACTCAACATTATTGTCGAAGGAGATATTCCCGTGATGAACTGGTATCTTCCTTTAGAATCTCTCAGAGGCAAAGACGCACAGCTTCATTGCGTATCTTTCAGTTGTAAACTGGTTCCCATGTGTTCCAAAGCTTTTTAAAACTATATGGGGCCGCATATCTCGGACACGGCTCAAATCAACCGTGTCCGGGATAAAATGAACAATCAGTTTTCAAATTCCTTCTTAATTTCCAGAAGCATGTCATGGAATGTGGATTCGGAAGGAACGATATCTGGTTCTCTCCCTAATTCCCTCAGCTTCTGTGTAGTAGACGTTCCGATTGCGGCAATTCTGACCTTCGAAAGATATCCGCGGGCCGTATCTTCCCCGTATTGCTTAAACATCGATTCGAAAAACGACTCTGCAGATGCGGGAGATGTCAATGCGAGTACATCCATCTTTCCCCTTTTGATTGCTATCATCATATGGAACATTCCGTTACCCATTCCGATTTCACGGATTTTGTATACCGCAACGGTTATGACTTCGGCACCCGCTCCCTCGAGCCCTTCTTTCAGAACATCGCTTCCGCGGTCGGATCTTGCAAGAACAAATTTTTTGCCTTTGGCATCCGTGCGAAGCATCTCCAATGCACCGTACGAAGAATAATCCCGGGGTTCCTCGGCACCCTGAATTCCGTTCTTGACAAGCTCTTTGGTCGTCGCGGGACCTATTGAAACAATACGGCATCCTTTCAACATTCCCGGAAGCGTATTTCCGAATCTTTTTGCCGTCATTTCAACGGCCGATGCGGATGCAAACACAACTGTGACGCCTTCGGACACCGATGATGTGAATTTCTCGAATTCTGCATCGTCTCCGACATCTATATCCATAGACGGTGCGGACATTACTGTAAAACCCAAATCTTCCGCTTCTTTGACGGATTCTTTCAATTTCTGTGCTGGACGCGTAAATCCTAATACGACTGTCATGCCAAATCACCCAAAATATTGCGAATTTCGGCCACTGTTCCGATAACCATAATTCCGGGCGGCTCCAATGCTTTATCCGAAATCGTCTTCTCCAAAGAATCGACCGTTGTCAGCTCCACTCTCTGTTTGGGAGTCGAACCCGAGCATATTATCGCTGCCGGCGTCTTGGGATCCATACCTCCCGAAACAAGCTGTTCGGATATATTGGCAGCGTTCCCCAATCCCATAAGGATTACCAACGTACCGTGTCCTCCGACCAGTTTTTTCCAATCCACGCGGTCTCCGTTTCTATCATCCTTTTCGTGACCCGTAATGAAAGTCACCAACGATGCGTGATCCCTGTGTGTGACAGGAATTCCCGCAAGTTCGGGTACGGATATCGATGACGATACTCCCGGAATGACATGTACTTCGCAACCTGCTTTGCGCAGTTCCTCCGCTTCTTCCGCGCCGCGGCCGAACAGAAACGGATCTCCGCCCTTCAAACGAACTACAATACATCCTTTTGATGCATAATCCACCAAAAGTTCATTAGTCTGCCATTGGCTGAGATGGTGGTCGCGGGCACGTTTTCCCGCATCTATCAGTTCGGCATCGGGCCTGCATTCTTTAAGCAGATCCGGATTGGAAAGCGCATCATACATTACCACGTCTGCCTTTCTCAGCATTTCCAATCCTTTGACAGTTATCAGCCCTACATCTCCGGGGCCTGCTCCCACAAGATACACAACACCTTTGTTCATATGACTACATCCCTTTTACCCGCAAGATACTCGGCTATCCCCAAAATCTCATCCATGACAAAATCCAACGGTATGTATTCGTCTACGCGCCTGACCTCATTTTCAAGGACATATGAAACAGCCTTCACTCTGATCATGTCACCTTCGACTTCGGCATTTATTCCAACCGGCGAAGAACAACCGGCTCCCATGAGCTTCATTATGCCTCTTTCGGCCGAAATAGCCAAACGGGTGGGCGTATGTGACATTCTGGATAATTTGGAAACGGTTTCGGCATCGTTTTTGCGACATTCTACCGCAATTACACCCTGTGCCGGTGCGGGTATGAAGATGTCTTTGTCCAAAACAAACATGGGGCGCACGATTCCCATACGGTCCAAGCCCGCTTTGGCCAGAACTATGGCATCGTATTCTCCCGCGTCCAGTTTGGCCAAACGCGTGTGAATATTTCCTCTCAAAGGCACTATCTCCAAATCCGGACGGTATTCCTTCAGCATATGCTGCCTTCTGATTGACGAAGTCCCTATACGTGCCCCTTCGGGAAGCTCGTCTATCGGTACGGGAAGTATTACGTCTTCTACGGCATCTCTTTCGAACACGGCACCGATTGTAAGACCTTCGGTGACGGTTATTGGAATATCCTTAAGCGAATTTACCGAAACGTCAATCTCGCCGTTGATAAGAGCCTCATCCAACTCCTTTACAAATGCACCCTGTGCGGACATTTGACTGATTGATGATTTCAGATCCTTGTCCCCCAGAGCTTTCATACTGACAACATTCAATTCCGTATCGGGATAAAAAGCGGCAAACTTTTCGCAGAATATTTCCGTCTGACGAACTGCCAGCTTGCTTTCCCTTGTCCCGACCTTCATGCCTTCAGCTCCCTCAGGAATCCGCGGAAAGCATCCTCGAATTTCGCCACATCATCTTCGGAGTGTGCCAATGACATAAATTCAACTTCGAGAGCCGACGGGGGAAGGTAAATTCCGCATTTCAGCATATATCTGAACATTTTGTCGAATGCTGTACGGTCTACCGACATGGCCTCGGTACCGTTGGTTATCCTGTCCTTTCCGAAGAATACGGAAAACATTGAACCTGCGGTGTTAATGCATCCTGCCGTATGAGAATCAACCATGAGGTCTGACAGAGCAGACGTTAATTTTGCGGTTCTGGCATTCAATTTGTCATAGTTACCATTGGAACACATGAGGTCAATCTGTGCATAACCCGCCGTTGCCGATACGGGATTTCCGGCAAATGTACCTGCGACATAGACCGATCCCTGGGGAGCCACGTTCTCCATTATGCTCTTCTTACCGGCAAACGCTCCTGCAGGGAACCCTCCTCCGATTATCTTACCCATGGTTGTCATATCCGGAACTACTCCGTAAAGACCCTGCGCACCGGAATTTGACAGTCTGAATCCGGTAATTACTTCGTCAAAAATGAGAATTACTCCGTTATCGGAAGTTAATTTGCGTACGGCATCCAGATATCCTTTTTCCGGTGTCACGACTCCGACGTTTCCCATTACGGGTTCCATGATTACGCATGCTATGTCATCGTTTCCTTCTATGATGTTTGCCATTGATTCTATCGAATTGTATTCCGCAGTGAACGTATGCTTGGCAACATCGGCAAGAACGCCTTTCGACGACGGTACGCCGCCCGCAGAACCTGAACCTGCGGCAACCAATACGGCATCATGTGCACCGTGGAAACCTCCGTTCATCTTCACTATGCCGTCTTTTCCCGTTACTCCTCTGGCAACACGGATTGCATGCATCGTAGCCTCGGTTCCGGAACACGCCAGCCTCACCATCTCGGCACTTGGAATCTTGTTGTGAATACATTCGATTAAACGCAGTTCGGATTCCGACGGGGCACCGTACACCGTACCTTTGTACATTTGCTCGGACACGGCATCAAGTACATGCGGACACGCGTGTCCCGCAATTAGCGGACCGTATGCCATACACAAATCGAGATATTCCCTGCCGTCGGCATCGAAAATACTGCTGCCCTTCCCCTTGGATACAAATAAGGGATACGGCCTGAATGCCCTTACCGGACTGGAAACACCTCCCGGCGTAACCTGTACAGACTCGTTGTAAAGTGATTCCGATCTGTCCATTTTATTCACCGTTGAGCATTCTGGCCGCATCGCATGCAAAATATGTTATTATCATATCTGCTCCGGCCCTGTGAATTCCCAGCAGGGATTCCATCATTATGCGGTCGCCGTCGATCCAACCGTTTGCGGCAGCGGCTTTAATCATTGCAAATTCTCCGGATACCTGATATGCGGCCAGCGGAAGATCGTATCTGTCCCGGGCTTCTCTTATGATATCCAAATACGGTCCCGCGGGCTTAACCATAATCATATCGGCGCCTTCCGCAATATCGAATTCGATTTCCCTCATAGCCTCGCGTCTGTTGGAACAGGACATCTGATATCCGGCGCGGTTTCCGTGACCGGGACATGAATTGGCAACATCTCTGAAAGGACCGTAATATGCGCTGTAAAATTTTGCGCTGTATGCCATAATGGGGACGTTCTTATGACCGCTGTCGTCCAAAGCCTGCCTTATTGCCGCTATCTGACCGTCCATCATACCGCTGGGTGCAATGATATCCGCACCCGCATCGGCCTGCGAAACGGCAGTCTTTGCATAAAGTTCGATGGTTTCGTCGTTTTTTACATAACCTTTGTCGTCAAGAACACCGCAGTGTCCGTGATCCGTATACTCGCAAAGACATAGATCTGCAATCACAAGCATATCGGAATTATCCTTCAGTCCCTCGATGGCTTTCTGGATTACGCCGTTCTTCGAATACGCATCGGATCCTACGGAATCCTTATGCTCGGGAACACCGAATACTATGACGGAATTAACTCCGCTGCCCTGTACGTCCGAAGCAATCGAATCATATCCCGAAAGAGGATATGTGGGAATGCCGGGCATAGATTCCGTCATCTTTACCGAGTTTATGTTTGCATCGAAGAACAGAGGGTAAATAAACTGATCCGGATGAATCCGGGTTTCGGTAACCAATGCTCTCATTCTTTCATTCTGTCTGAGCCTTCTAAGGCGTACTTGCGGATACATCATATTACATCCCTCAAACCGAATAATTCCACTGCCGCGTTACAGACATTCATCCTGCCTTCGCGCGAAGCAGCTCTTAAATTGTTATAAAGTTCAGCCGTTATTTTATTTACCAGTGCTCTGGACATGTCGTCCAGAATTTCATCCGCGCCGGCACTGCCTAAACGTGACATGGCCATTTCGAGTTCATAATCTCTGATTTCTGACGCTTTTATACTGATTTTACGTATTATGTCGTTGGCAATCTGCTCTTTCGTTTCAACATCCATTCTTTCGAGTTCCTGCTGGATTATCTTCTCGGCAGAATTGATTTCACATGTTCTCAAACGAGTATTTTCGGCTGCTATAGACTGCAAAGAATCCATAGTTTCCAAATCTACATTATTTACTTCGACAACATCTTCATCCACATTGCGCGGTACGGAAACATCAATTATCAGTAACTTGCGCCCCTTACGAATGGACATCGCCTCTTCCACCGAAGGTTTATGCAAAACCGTATGAGGTGCGGATGTTGCCACCAGAACCAAATCGCTGGATGAGATGGCTTCGTTCATATGGGCCATTGAAACTGCCTCTCCCCCCAACTCATCGGCCAATTCAACGGCACGGCTGTATGTACGGTTTGAAACAAACACCGTACCTACGTGCTTTCCCACCAGATTCTTAGCAATAACGGATGCCATATCTCCCGCACCCAATATGGTAATCGTCTTACCGTCCAAGGTGCCCAACTTACTTTCTGCCAATTCCACGGAAGCCGACCCTATGGAAACGGCACCTTTGTTCAAAGCCGTCTCCGAACGGACACGCTTGCCCACAATCATTGCCTTATCGAAAAGTCTGGTCAGCATGGCTTTGGCGGTACCGTTCTCTTTGGCCTTCATGTATCCCTCGCGAACCTGGTGCTGAATCTGATCTTCTCCTACTATAAGCGAATCCAATCCGCATACGACGCGGAACAGATGTTTTATGGACTCTTTATCTTCGAGAACGTAAGCTATGTCGGTAGACGGAACAAGAGATCTTATGATAGAACCGAATCCCGAAACAAGTTCCTCATTGTCAACAGCGCATGCATACAGTTCGAAACGGTTGCATGTTCTGATAACCACATATTCGGAAACAGATTGAATCCTGGAAATCAATTTGGGAATTTCTGTCTCCAAAATAGGAATTATGCGGTTGAGTGCTTCTATCCCTCCGGCAGATGTGTGTGTCACGTGCATACTGACAATCATTCCGCATCCACCTTTCTCATGGCCCGATTGCGGGCTCTTCTGAGATCATTCTGTTTCAAAAGCATCCATATACCGCGGTCTTCCATGACATCCGCCAAAAATTTGGCACGTGCGGGCTGAGTGGGAATCAGTTCGCGTATCTCCTTACGCAGTTCCACCAAAAGTTCCAACATCAAATCATACGACGGGTCGAGATATTCATCGATGGCTTTAATGACATACGGAGGAAAAGCGGGAACGCGTCCCTCGGATGAAACAGTGATTTTATATCCGTTGCGTTCCAAAGTAGAAGGAATAAGCACATCACCCCCGCCGTGTGCGGAATTCGTCATAATTCCTTTAGACATCGACAAATCGCGTATGGCATCGTTGAGTTCGTGACTGTTGGTTGCGGCGATTACCATGCTCGCTCCGTTCATGAACCTGTCTGCCGTCTGCGGATTTACGGCAACTTCATGGATTTCCTCGGCGAGTTCTTTCAATTCCGGAAGTATTGTCTCAGCGACTATACGGAATCTGAATCCTTCGAAATGCCTGCATTTGCGTAATGCAACCGGGCCTCCGCCGAAAACGACTATCAGTCTGGAACCGGGCGATAACAGAATCGGGGACATCAGAACTTTTTCCATATTGCTGCCTCTGAATACCCCCACTGCATACAGATAATAAAGTTATGCGTTTTTTATTTCATTCGTGTTACTCATGCCCTCCCCGTGACTGCATAGGAGAGGGCAGAGTATAAAAAATCAGATTTTGTCCAAAGCCTGTGAAAGATCCGCAATTATGTCATCGATGTGTTCACAACCGATGGACAGCCTTATTGTGGTCGGTTTTATGCCGGAGCCGAGCAACTGCTCTTCAGTCATCTGAGAGTGGGTTGTGCTGGCAGGGTGGATTACCAAAGATTTCATATCGGCAACGTTTGCCAACAATGAAAATAGTTTGAGACTGTCTGCGAAACGTTTCGCACCTTCTTTTCCGCCTTTTGTCTCAAACGTAAATATGGATGCCCCGCCGTTCGGATAATAGCGCTCGTAAAGTGCATGGTCCGGATGATCCGGAAGCATAGGGTGGTTTACTCTCTCCACCTTTGGATGCTTGGAAAGGAATTCCACCACTTTCTGCGTATTGTACACATGGCGTTCGACTCTGAGAGACAACGTTTCCAGTCCCTGGATGAATGCGAAAGAATGTACGGGCGAAATGCAGGCGCCCATATCTCTCAGAATTATTGCTCTTATTCTTGTGCAGAACGGTACGCCCGGACAATCTTTGACGAAACTTACGCCGTGGTAGGACGGATCTGGGTCGACCAAATGTTTGAATTTACCCGATGCAGCCCAATCGAATTTTCCGCTCTCGATGATTGCACCGCCCAAAACCAATCCGTGTCCTCCGATGAACTTGGTACACGATTCGACAACAATGTCTGCGCCGTGTTCAAGAGGTCTGAAAAGATACGGCGTTGCAAATGTGTTGTCAACAATAAGGGGTATGCCGTGTCTGTGGGCCATCTCGGCCATTGCTTCGATATCAATCAAATTTGCATTGGGATTTCCGATTGTCTCTATGTACACACATTTTGTGTTGTCCCTTATGGCATTTTCGAAAGCCTTTACCGGGTCTTTTTGAGTAGGATCTACAAACGTACAATCTACTCCGAGACCTTTGAGAGTATGATCGAAGAAGTTGTATGTTCCGCCGTAGATTGTCGTGGCGGACACAATATGGTCGCCGGCAAATGCAATGTTGTTTATTGTGTATGTTATCGCTGCAGCTCCGGACGCTACTGCCAGTGCCGCAGATCCGCCCTCCAACGCCGCGAGACGCCTCTCGAATACATCCGTAGTCGAATTGGTCAATCTGCTGTAAATATTTCCGGGTTCCCTGAGCGCAAATCTGTCGGCAGCATGGTCACAGTTTTTGAAAACGTACGATGTTGTCAGATAAATCGGGGTTGCTCTGGAATCCGTAACGGGATCTGCTTCCTCCTGTCCCACGTGCAACATCAGCGTTTCAAATTTTTTACCGTCTTTGTTCATAGGTCCGGATGGAATGTTTCTGTCTTCCTGAAATGTCATTTCTGTCCTTCCTTGGTACAAACGTACATTCTAAACGATAATTAACATCGGAATATATGACTGAATCGAAAGATTGACTCGAGGCGTCAATATCTCAGAGGTATGCCCAGAACTTTTTTGTGATATTCTTTATGATAATATCTCCGACGTCCGACGGTAGAATCTCCGAACTGTATCACCTTTTTGGGACACATATTGAGACATGCCATACACATACTGCATTTCTCTTCGTCCCAAACCGGTTTGCGGTGATACACGCGTATCACTTTTGACGAACAGACTTCTTCGCACACCCTGCACTCGATGCACCCGGGATCAAGTCTGAATTTATCCGTTATACGATCCGCATCATAATGGCTGTACATATCCTCCGCACCGTCTTTGGAAGACATAGTGGTAAAATCACCTGACTCACGGGACTTTATGGAGGCTATTATTCCGGATACGGTTGTATCGGCATCCGCAAGTATCTTTTTAACCTCGTCTTCAGTGGGTCCGGGTTCATAGAATATCGCATTGTTAGGCATAAATACGTCATAACACGCATCAAGTTCCAGTCTGCCCGACAAAGCTTTTTTGAGCATTCCGCATGCATCGCCCGATTCCCCCGCACAGGTAACTACGCACCATGTACGGCCCGCATTTTTCACATCAATGTGTTCCGCGAATTTTTTTACCTGATCCGGGAGCCCCCAATAATAAACCGGAAATACAAATCCCACATCCTCGCCTTTGGCATCAAAAACCCATCTGCTGTTCCATACCTGCAGAGATATGTTCTTTAAATCCTGACCGAGTTCGTCTGCAATGCGCCTTGCAACTACATACGAATTTCCTGTTCCTGAAAATACAAATATCATATTCCAACCACTTCAATCAACATCAATATTTTCTAAAACTGCCTTCGGAATCTTCCCCAAAATGCCAAACCTCTTGCATCAATCTGTTTCATAAGACTCAATCTTTTTCAAATTATAAATCCGTACCAACAACGGTACTTCCGAATTATATCCTGTTGTCGGTTGTCTCGACAATTACGCAATATGAGGAAAATAATGGGTCCATAGGACCCTGTAATCAGTTTTTATCATCTTCGTCAAACTCTGCACCGCATTTGGGGCAACGTTTTGCATTAGACGGAACCTGTTCTCCGCATTCGGAGCACTCAAAGGTTTCGATAGTTTTATCCACCGATCCGTCGGCGTGAACTATTTCGGTTTCAACCACGTCGAAAGAAACTCCGCATCTTGGGCATGTCTTTGCATCGGCCGGAACTTCTGCACCGCACGATTCACAGATGAAATAATCTTTCTTGTGAACTTTCATCTCTTCGGGCACGTCAATGTATTCGCCGCATTTTCTGCAAACTACCTCTCCGGGAAGAACCAACGCACCGCACTGCTTGCATCTGCCGTATCCCTGAGGATAGAGACGTCCTTCTGCCTCCATTTTATCGCGTGCTTTGAATGCTGCCTTCCTCATCATCGTGGTTATTGCCAGCATGAAGAAGAAAATAATCATCGAATATGCGACTACAACTGCCGCTCCGTAAAGACTCAGTTTAGTAGAGTCGGAATCTGATATTCCCGTATCTATTGTGAATGATTTCCAATTATCGCCCTGCGACACCTTCACATAATATAACTTGCCGGCATCCAAATCAAGACTCAGAGATGCATGGTACAGTCCGTCTGAATCTTTGGAATCCGGAACATTCATATCGGCATCGGTTGTTCTGCAGTTTACGGCGCCGAATGCTATTGAATCGATAACTCCGTATTCTACGGCAGCATTGCCGGTTTCCGTAAATGAAACATACAGCGTTTCTGCGGCGGAATCGTATGAAATGTCCTTAAAATATGACGAATCTTTTCCGATTTCATCAGCGGTTGTTTCGGCATAATCGTCATACATGACCGTACCGACCGGAACGGCTACAACAATGAACAAAACTCCTACAACCGCTTTGATTTTCGGAGACATCACTCCCGTAAGATGGGGTATCATATAGAGCAGAATTCCGATTATGGCAAATCCGAAACACTGTGCACCGAAACCTAATACTTCCAAAACCGTACAGATTGCGATAGCCGCAACAATAGCGATCCATTGAACGGGTTTCAATGCTTTGAATTCGCCTACCAGAGTCTTCTTACTCTGTTTGTTTTCTGACATTGTTTGTGAGCATGTAGCTCTTATAAAAAGACATGACGGTTGTTTCAACACATATTTCGATACATGCAGAATCATTGTTATCATACAATTACACATGAAATGACGCGCAACTGCGCCATATTATGGTTGATGTATTAGAAATAACGGATAGATTCATAAACCATACAATATTGTCTTCGCATTCCCAAGAGCCAAATATTGGTTATGCATGGAGAAGCTGAAGAGGACACCCTATGGCGACGATAGAGGAACAGATTAAGGAATTGGAAGAGCAGATTTCCAAAACCAAATACAATAAGGCCACCGAAGGCCACATCGGAAAATTAAAAGCAAAAATTGCCCGCCTTTCCGAAGAAGAAGAGAAAAGACGTTCCTCGAAGGGTCCTACCAAAGGTTTCTATGTCAAAAAAGCCGGAAACGCTACAGTCGCATTGGTCGGATTCCCTTCCGTCGGAAAATCAACTCTTCTGAACCAACTTACCGGAGCCAAATCGGAAGTCGGTGCATATCACTTCACCACACTCGACGTTGTTCCCGGGGTCATGGTATACAATCACGCAAAAATTCAGATTCTGGATATGCCCGGTCTGATTAAAGATGCGTCACGCGGAAAAGGACGCGGAAGAGAAGTTATTGCGGCTGCAAGATCGGCAGACGTCATTCTTCTGGTTGTCGACATATTCAATCCCAACATGAACGTTCTTTTCAAAGAACTGTATAATGCGGGAATCCGTCTGAATCAGAAAAAGCCGGATGTCGTCATAACAGGCGGAGACCACGGAGGAATATTGGTCAAGCCTACGGTCAAACTCACTAAGATTACCGTCGAAACCATCAGGGACATGACCGCAGCATACGGACATGTAAATGCCACGGTTGTCGTGCGTGAAGACATAGACGTCGAACAGATGCTGGATATTCTGGCCGGCAACAGGGTCTATATAAAAGCTGTAATGGCCATAAACAAAGTGGATCTTGCAAAACCCGGACAGTTGGAAGCCGTCCAGGAAATGCACAGCAATTATCACACCGTTCCTATTTCGGCCGCAACCGGACAGGGTATGCCCGATTTGAAACAGGCTCTGTACGATACCATAGACATGATCCGCATATATCTGAAACCCCAGGGTCAGGAAGCGGATATGGATGTCCCGTTGATTGTGAAACGCGGAAACACAGTGGGCGACGTCTGCGAACTTATTCACAGAGATTTTAAGAATAATTTCAGATACGCCATGATTTGGGGTAAAAGTGCCAAATTTCCGGGTCAGACGGTCGGAATGGACCACGTCGTTGCAGACGAAGACGTCGTATGCATAATCGTCAAAAGATGATTCCCCCATGGGGGAACCCGTCTTTTATTCAGAAATTAAAGAATACATACTGAGTCACGGAGTCATACGGCTCCCCTACTTTGACAATGGTACTGGGAAAGTTCTCATGATTCGGTGCATCCGGGAAGTGCTGCGTTTCCAGACATACCGCGGAATGAGGGCCTTTGGGTCCGTGGGATGCATTGTCATCATGAAGATTGTTGGCAGTGTATACATGGAGTCCCGGTTCGGTGGTTCTTACAAACATCCCTATCCCGCTGCTTTCCGACCTTAATTCTGCAATTTCTTCATATTCTCCGGGAGACTCCAATACGAAATTATGGTCATAACCGCCTATTTCGGATAATTCAGGCGATGTTATCGCATCCCCTATCTTTTTCAATTCTCTGAAATCAAAAGGCGTGTTGTCAACCGAACATATTTTTCCCGTAGGAACAAGATTTGCATCACATTCGGTATATCCGGATGCATTAATCCTGAGAGTGTGTCCGCATATGCTGTCAGAATCTCTGCCGTCAAGATTGAAATACGAATGATTGGTCATATTGAATATCGTATCCGCATCGGATACTGCGTGATACTCTATACTGACCGTGGTGTCGAACAGAGAAATTATGACGGTTATTACGGCATTTCCCGGGAACCCCTGATCGCCGTCCGGACTGATCAGCCTGAATACAACCGAATAACCTTCGGGATCGTAGTCGGCTTTCCAAAGACGGTATTTGTAACGGTTTGAACCGCTGTGTATATTGTTCTCTCCGGAATTCTTCTCCAAATCGTACCTTTTTCCGTGTATATTTACGGATGCTCCGCCTATACGGTTTGTGTTCCTTCCGACAGTTGAACCGAAACTGGGCTTATTCAGAATATATCCGCCGACATCATCGTAACCCAAAACAATATCACGCATTTCTCCGTGACGGTCCTGAACAAGAACGGAAACTATGGTTGCTCCCAAATCCGATAACCTCAGTTCTGCATACTCGTTTTTTATCGTATACAAAGAAGCTATGCGTCCGTCGGATAATTCCCCGAAAGGTTTAGTTTCAACCGTCATGCCTGTGTATATGCATAACCTGTATTACGGTTTGTCCCCGAACGTACCTTCCGACCGAAATGCCCACGTCAACCTTTATTATAAGATACTGAGTACGGCACAAGCATTAGTCCAAGCGGATTATTCCGCACGGAGACAAGAGATGATCAATTATGAAGATACTCTACAGTGACGGTTCCGTGAAAGAGAGCGACGAAGATCTCAAAGTTCTCAGACACACCGCCTCACATATCTTGGCACAGGCTGTAAAAAGACTGTACCCCGAAACAAAATTATCCATAGGGCCTGCCATCGACGACGGATTCTACTACGACTTTGACAAAGAAGGAGGATTCGTTCCCGAAGATCTCGACAAACTCGAAGCCGAGATGAAGAAAATTGTCAAAGAAAATCTGAAACTGGAAACATTCACCAAACCCCGCGCCGAAGCAATCGAGTTTTTGAAAGAAAAAGGCGAGGACTACAAAGTACAGCTTGTCGAGGATCTTCCGGAAGATGCCGTAATCAGTTTCTACAAACAGGGCGAATTCGTTGATCTTTGTGCGGGCCCCCATGTTACGTACACCAAAGCCGTCAAAGCATTCAAGCTCCTGTCCATTGCCGGTGCGTACTGGCGCGGTGATGAGAAGAACAAGATGCTTACCCGCATTTACGGTACGGCATTCGGAAACAAAGAAGAACTGGATGCATACCTTACTATGCTGGAAGAAGCCAAAAAGAGAGATCACCGTAAACTCGGAAAAGAACTCGGACTGTTCGCCATAATGGAGGAAGGGCCCGGATTCCCGTTCTTCCTGCCCAAAGGAATGATCCTCAAGAACACTCTGATTGACTATTGGAGAGAGCTTCATATCAAAGCCGGATATCAGGAAATCAGTACTCCGATTATCCTTAATCAGCAGCTTTGGCTTACTTCCGGACACTGGGACCACTACAAAGACAACATGTATACGACCACAATCGACGACGAGCCGTATTGCATCAAGCCGATGAACTGCCCGGGATCGGTATTGGTATACAGGAATGAACCCCACTCGTACAGAGAACTGCCTCTGAGGCTCGGAGAACTCGGTCTCGTACACAGACACGAAAGGTCCGGTACGCTTCACGGACTGTTCAGGGTAAGGTGTTTCACACAGGACGATGCACACATATACATGACCCGTGACCAGATTACCGATGAAATCAAAGGCGTTGTTAAACTGATTAACGAGGTCTATTCCAAATTCGGATTCAAATACCATGTGGAACTTTCCACCAGGCCCGAGGATTCCATGGGATCGGACGAAGATTGGGAAGATGCCACAAACGGATTGATTACCGCTCTGAAAGCATCCGGTCTCGATTACATCGTCAACGAAGGCGACGGCGCATTCTACGGTCCGAAGATAGACTTCCATCTTGAGGATTCGCTCGGAAGAACATGGCAGTGCGGAACCATACAGCTTGACTTCCAGATGCCTCAGAGATTTGATATTTGGTATACCGGAGCAGACGGCGAGAAGCACAGGCCCATCATGGTTCACCGCGTTCTTTTCGGATCGATAGAAAGATTCATAGGAATTCTTATAGAACATTATGCCGGAAAGTTCCCGGTATGGCTGTCGCCCGTGCAGGCTAAAGTCCTTTCCGTATCCGAAAAATCATATGCATACGCTGAAGAAATCGCACAAAAACTCAAGGATTCCGGCATAAGAACAGAACTTGACAACAGAAGTGAGAAGATCGGATACAAAATCCGTGAAGCTCAGCTTGAGAAAGTTCCCTATATGATTGTTCTCGGCGAAAAAGAAAGCGATGACGGAACCATTGTCACCGTAAGAAGCAGAGACAAAGGCGATATCGGAAGCATGGCGACGGAAGATTTCATCGCCGCGACCGTGAAAGAAATCAAAGACAGGGTTTGATTTGAAAAGCCTGCCGTACACCGGCGGGCTTCTTAATCAAATCAAATACTTAAAAAAACCAGACATACGACTCTTATAAGTAAAGAACGTTCGGCAGTTAAGGAGGCATCATATGCCGATACACGAAAAAAACCTAATCGAAGAGGACTATGTAATTCCCATAATACTTCAGGCATATTGGAACGACGGCTGTACTGTAGAGCACGTATGTGACGAAATCGGAAACGTAACTGTCGTCAAACAAAAAATCGAAAAACTCGTAAAAAACGATGTTCTGGTGTGTAACGAAGGCGTCATCCGCCTTACAAAATCAGGACTGGCTATCGGAAAACACCTTGATGCCGCCGCCGATATTCTTAATTCCTGACCCACGATGATAAATAGATGCTGTAGATGAACGGTCATGAAAGATGTGAGTCCATACATCGGCATAGCCTCGGTACTTTCCGCAGGCATAATATGGGGATTTCTGGGACTGTTCGTCAGAAGTCTTGCCGACTATGGGTTCACACCCATACAGATGACTTGCATCCGTTATGTTGTTGTGGCCTTGTTTTTAGGTGCGATTCTGTTATGCATCAATCCGGCCAGCCTTCGCATTAATCGCAGATCCGTATTGGTATTCTTTATCATGGGTGTTTTCGGATCTGCCCTCAATTCGATATTCTATTTCCAATCAATGAATATGATTTCCATCGGACTGGCTACCATACTTCAGTATATATCGCCGTTTGTCGTGGTTTTATTTTCAATTCTGCTGTTCCATGAAAAACTGACCCATGAAAAAGCAATAGCGCTGATTGTCGCGTTTGTCGGGTGCATTCTCTGCACCGGAATTCTGACCGATTTCGGTTCTGTCAACATCATGGGAATAATATTCGGCACTTTGTCCGGATTGTGTTACAGTATGTACACCATCGGATCCAAAATTGCTTCGTGCAAATACGGAATCTTAAACATAACCTGCGCAAGTTCGATTTGCAGCTGAAGTATTATCATACCGTTCAGTGATTTGTCCTCAGCGACAGATATAATGGTCTCGTCCTTAGACGCTTCCATGCTGATGATTGGCCTTATCTTTCTCATGACACTTCTGCCGTTTTCTCTGTATAATGTCGGAGTGAGCAGAATGGATGCGGGAAAAGCTTCCATTATAACATACATCGAACCTGTCGTATCTACGATTGTCGGATTCTGCGTCTACAACGAGGCAATAACCTTGGTTACGGTTCTGGGAATTACTATGGTTCTGACCTCTCTGATTCTGATAAACAGAAAACCGACTTGTACATATAGCAAGTAATTGCACGCAGTCTTCCAGATATCCTTTTATGCTACTGATTCGGTACGCTCATCGCTCTACGGAGCAGGATGCACTTGGATAATGAAACGGATTAGTTTTAACTATAAACGGAAGGGAAGTGGAGAAAGAATCGGTAAAATCGGACTTTTGGCAGTAATCCTGTTGGCTCTTGTCGTGACACCAGTTACGGCGAACCAAACGGATGCAGCAGACGGCGAAACAACAGAAACGGGTTTTAACTCGCTTTCTGAAGAAAAACAGACGCAGATTATAGGTGCAATCGCAGGACTTGTGGTTGTAATCGGAATTATAATTCTGCTTATGAAGATTAAAGACAAAGAAATGCCTTAAAACCAGGCCGGTCCACCGGCCGCCTTCGTCCCACAAATATATTAATAGCCCGTTGACTAGCATCAGACATGAGCATTCAGGCACCCAGAGGAACAAGGGATTTCCTCCCCGACGAGATGGAAAAACGCAGATTTTACGAGGGCGTTCTCAGACATACGGCGTCGATCTTCGGATTCAGAGAGATAGAAACACCCATATTCGAAGATGCCGAACTTTTTATCCTCAGATCGGGCCCGAACGTTCTTAAAGAACTGTATAACTTCAAAGACAAGGGAGATAGGGAACTGGCACTCAGGCCCGAAATGACCGCTCCCGCAATCAGGCTGTTCGTTAACAACATGTCCAATGAGCCGAAGCCCATCAAAGTCTTCTATTTCGGCCAATGTTTCAGATATGAAAGGCCCCAGAGCGGAAGATACAGAGAATTCTTCCAATTCGGTGCGGAACTCATAGGTTCGGCCACTCCTGAAACCGACGCGGAAGTCATTTCAATGGCTGCTTCCATGATTCGCAACCTCGGACTTAAAGATTATAAAATCAGAATCGGACACATAGGCGTTCTTAGACAGAAGATTGCAGACATCGGAGTCCCCAAAGAAAGAACCGCAGAAGTTCTTCAAAAACTCGATAAAAAACTGTATGACGAAGCCCGCCCTATTCTTGCAGACATCGGAGTATCGGAAAAAGACACGGATGATCTGTTTGAACTTACCGAAACGGTAGGCGGAACCGAAGTTCTGAACCGTGTGCCCGGAGATGCGGGAGATTATCTGCGCAAAGTTGTTTCGTTCCTTGAAAAAATGGGCGTTACGGATTTGGAAATCGACCTGGGAGTCGTAAGAGGATTGGATTACTACACAGGAATGGTGTTTGAAGCCGAAGCTCCCTCCCTCGGAGCAGAAAAACAGATTTGCGGAGGCGGATCTTACACATTATCCGAACTTTTCGGCGGAGAAAAAGTATTCTCGACCGGTTTTGCGATAGGATTTGACAGAATTCTTCTTGCAATGGAAAAAGAAGGCCAGATGTATAAACCGAAAGGAATAGACGCATACGTCGTACCCGTAACCGAAGACATGCGTATGGCGTCCGCAGAGATTACCGCCAAGCTCCGTGCCGCAGATATTTCTGCAGACATGGATCTTATGGGAAGAAAGATGGGTAAAGCGTTGAAATACGCGTCGGATTCGAATGCCAAATATGCGGTAATCGTC
>CAKQHC010000003.1 GCA_934234005.1 uncultured Methanomassiliicoccales archaeon
ACATCAAGAACTTTCAATGCCATTATAGGGTCTTCCAATTCGACGTCGTCATGAATTATTACTTCGCCTTCTTCCGTATCGATGTCGATTTTAACGCCGGACATCTTCTGAAGAAGCTTTTTTGTTTCTCCGTTCTTCCCTATGAGTGTTCCGATTCTGTCTCCCGGAACTCTGATCGATCTCATTCCTCTTCCTCCTCGTCGTCATCGGATCCGTTAAGCGTTTCATCCAGTATTACGGCATCATCGATGATATCCGCTCCTCTGTTCCTGAAGAAACGGTTGATATTCTTTATATCGCGTTCCAACAACTCTTTTGCATTGTAATGGTCGCTGGTCATAGCCTGGCCGACATCAATCATTATAGGCTCCCCGTCCTTCATCAGAATGTTGTACTCGCTGAGATCGCCGTGCACCAAATGTGCTTCCTGCCATCCGTCTATAATGAAAGAGATTACTTCTTCATAGGTATCTGTAGGATCGTCCAGAACAGTATCTTTCAACTGGGGGGACGGCCCGCTCTCATCACCGACAAACTCCATCAGAAGGCAGTTTTTGTCGAAAGTCACGGGTTCGGGGACAGGTATCCCTGCTTCGCAATATCTGTCCAAATTCTTGAATTCCTTGTTAACCCAAGCATAAATCATTTTCCAGCGGTTTCCGCAAACGCCCCTGAAACGCGGGTCGCCTTCCACATATTTGGCCACTCTTTTGAATGTCGACGTGGACGTACGGAATATCTTAAGGGCAAATTCGTCTCCGTCAGCATCGGTAACGTAGAATACATTGCCTTCTTTTCCCGTAGATATCGGATAATGTACGGTATCGATGTACCCGGACGTCATGAGATCGTAAATCGTCATGAGCGTCTTTCTGTCGAACACTTCTCCGTCGGTCTGGCGTTCATCGCCTGTCTTGTTTGTTTTAAGGGCGTCCACATGCCTTTCAAGGTACGCGTACGCCTCCTCGTATGAAGGCATGCGGTCCACCGTTTCAGAATATGTCCAGGTTCTTCGGAACCTTATTCCTCTTGCTGAGGTTGACTGCCTGGGTTTTTGTGTACCTGAATCTGACGTCGCATTTGTCAGGCTGGAAATCCCAAACAGAAATGATCAGCAGGTCGCCCTCTCTGATCCACATCCTCTTTTTGATCTTGCCGGGAATGCGTCCCACGCGTGAGACTCCGTCCTCGCACATGACCTTGATCTTGGAGGCGCCGAGCAGCTGATCCGCTATTCCGAACATCTCCCCTTCCTTGATATTGGGAAGACGTACACGTGTTACGTCCTCATCCGGGCTCTCAAGCGGTTCGTTGTCGCTCATTTTATCTAACCGAGTACTTCATATGCAGACCGTTAATATAATTATGGTTCTGCTCCGCACGGGCCCGGATTTCTCCGACCGCCGTACAAAAATGCGATTTTAGACCGAAATCCGTCCAAAATACGGTGTCAAAACCCCGAATCATCAAAAACAATTATATGTAACATCGTAATTGGGCAATCTAAGCTCCAGTAGTGTAGCGGCCAATCATTCAGCCCTTTCGAGGCTGACACTCGGGTTCGAATCCCGACTGGAGCACTATCATTCTATCTTCGCTTGTACGTTTCCGCATAATTCCGTTTGTGACAAAAGTCTGACGGCGGACAAAAATAATCTAAACCGACAGGGCGTAAATCCAAAATAGTTCTTCTGAACCCTGTCGGTCTTGTGTTTTGGGTTACAATCCTTTTTCTATAATTTCCCTGTATTTTGCAACCTCGTCGTCGGACATGCCGATTGTAGGGAAAAACACAGGAAGTTCGTAAACGGAAGGGTCAAACGATGCAATATCTCCGAGGTCAAGGCCCATCGATATTCCCAAAGCGTCTTTGGCATTCTTCTCGTTCACCATCTTCACATACGGATCGTACTTTCTTAGAAGTTCGATATCGTTATCGCCTTTACAAAGGGCTCTGCAGCCGCGTTTCATCATCAGCCATGCGGAAACCAAACCTCTGTCGCCGGTTATGTCGGCGATAATCTTTCCCTGACTGCCTACCGGCAGTCCTGCATGACAGCGTATGTAGTCCATAAAGATGTACGCCTTATTGTCGCGTACTTCGATATAGAACGTCACATCGGGATTGTTGAGATCGACTTTTGGATGTTTGTCTTCGTTGGCGATAAAAATAGCGGATCCCGCCTCTCTGCCCACATCCATACTGGTATATCCCTGACTTCCTTCTCTGCGTGCATCCACCGCAAACGATTGGCTGTCGGCTATGCGTCCCACGGAATATTTTGCAGCCGTCGAACATATGTCGTCCATATCGGAGGAACACGTTTCGGCCACAGAAATGGAGCCTATTCCGAAAACTTTACGGAGTGATGCGATTGCCTTTTCCGTATCGGACGCTTCGACATAATATCTGGCGCCTTTTTTCTGAACGAAGGCTTCCACCCCGTCTTGCATGAGCATCGTCAGCATATTGTCTTTCAATATCTTCTCAAATTTTGCCCTGACAGGGGTGCTCTTAAGGCCTATTTCCGAATATCTGACTAATAGGATTGCCACAAACTTGCATAAAAATCGCAATATATTATTCCTGTCGGTCCCCGCTGCCGTATCACGTATGGCAAATCAAATTATACCGCACCGAAAATAACGGCACATGGACCCGATTACAATCATCGGATTACTTATCATGGGATCCGGAGCGGGAGTTCTGGGTGCCCTTTTCGGTCTTGGAGGGGGCATAATATTCGTCCCTGTTTTGATGCTTGTATTCGGTTTGGCACCGACGGAAGCCGTAGCCGTGAGTCTTATCGGCATCATTGCCGGATCCACGGGAGCATCCACAGTATTCGTAGACAAAGGGTTGTCAAACGTCCGTTTGGGGCTGCTGATGGAAATAACCACTTCGATAGGGGCGATAGCCGGTGCGGTGATAGCTACATACCTCGAATCATGGATTCTGATGGTTATGTTCTCGTGTATTGTAGTATACAGCGGAATCCGCATGATTCTCAATCCGGAAAAAGTAATCGAACCTACCGATTCGTCGGACAGCAGACTGGGGTTCCGTTACAAAGACGAATCCGCCGACGAAGACATATCTTATGAGGTTCAGAACATCAAAGGAGGTATGGCCCTGTGTACCGTTGCGGGGGCCATCTCGTCCATGACAGGAGTCGGAGGGGGAGCGGTCAAGGTGCCTCTGATGAACATCTACATGAAAATACCGCTCAAAGCAGCCAGTGCCACAAGCAGTTACATGATTGGAATAACCGCATTCTCCGGTGCGGCCACATATTTCATAGGAGGACAGGTGTTGCTCGAATACGCGGCATTTGTCGCCATCGGTGCGTTTATCGGATCTCTTCTGGGAACCAAAGCGGCAAGAACCATATCCGCCAAACATCTCAGAAAATACTTCTCGGTAGTTCTGTTCTTTATGGCTGCACTCGTTATGCTGCAGGCGGGAGGGATACTATGAATCTTGAACATTCTACGGCAATGACGCTGAGAATCGGAATATTCTTCGGACTCGCATTGACGGTCATAGGACTTGTTGCGGAATGGGCAGGGATGGGAGACGGCCTCATCTACGCAGGATTGCTGCTGTTGATTGCGTCACCGTTCCTGGGAGTTATAACCACTACGGTATGCCTGTTCGTTGAAAAAGACGTATATTGGGGAATAGTGGGAATAATCCTGCTGATCATAATCGGATCGGGAATGATACTCAATTTGGTTGTATAAATCTAAAATAGTGCAAGGGAAGGTATGCACAACCATCCCCCTATCCAGCATATGGGGAAAAGGCCCAAAAAACGCCATTTTCGGACCTATTCACATCGCCACCCTTTCACCGAAACTCCCCTTATTTTTTGGTGCAAGTGAAAACCGATTCCCTCTGTTTTCGACCTTTAATCCGCATCCTCCATGAGGATACCGATCTGGTCAAATCGGCGGTGAGGAGGATGAGGGAAGAATTCGGAGGCTCGAAGCTGTCCAAGATAACTCCAAGCATCCCTCTGGCCGTATCCAAGAAGGAAGTCGTGGGGAACATCGACTATCCGAAGCACAAAAGCATCAAGCTCCTGAAATCGGACCAAAAACCTGAATGTGCCCCTGTGCAGGACGCTACTAAACCTTTTAGTCACCCGACGGACGCGTGAGCGGACGTCGCGCACCCGTATCGACCCTTAGGGAGCGAAGGGTACGTGCGACACAGAGGCTGGGTGGCTTTGGTGCGTCGGACCTTGGTCCAGCACCAGCCACCGGTCTCGTCAGTCGTTCCATAAGGGTGTGTGTACTGATTAGTAACTCATTTTTCATTTTTCGTTTCTTTTATCATTATATCCAAAAGGTTCATCATCCCATTAACTCCCTCATTACTTGTGCTGAATTTTTGAAGCACAGATTGTATGATGTCGTCGCTACTGCGTTTCTGCTGAACCTTATGGTCTTTCACTCTTTCCAAACGCTCCTCGAATGATTCATCCAAAGCAATCTGATTGGCCACAGCCATACGGATGAAATCAACTCTTTTATCATAGAAACCAAGAACGTTTTGATATTCGTCTATGTTTCTTATAAGACCTGAAGGAACGCGAAGTAATATCTGAACAGGCTCGCCTCCGAACTTTGCGTATTTTTCCATATATCTGTCAACGAGCGTCTGCGTAATATGCAGAATCACATTGGGTTCAATGCTGGTAATCTTACTGATCTCATCGATCTCCGCATCTATTTTAAGTCTTGAATCGACAAGGGTCCTGAAAAGATTCTCCATCGAATTGACGATATATGACGGTCTTGTGGAGAAATGTCCCAATTTTTGGATATAATCATCCATCTTCTCAAGCATCTCAGTCGGCAAACGGATTGAGATGGTTTCGGTGTCGGAAGCCATGATGTTATATTATAGATGTCATTTATCATATTTATGTTACTAATCAGTAAATATGTTACTAATACGAATAATAATATACCATATAGAATATTTGTATAATCGCCCTCAATGGAGGAGGAGGAAAAGAAGATGACAGCAGATGAATTCAGAAAGAAGAGCAGAAGAGCGATGTCCAAAGAACATACACGTCCTGTGAAGGTAGGAAGATTCAATGTAACATCTCACGCGCAGAATCAGATGATTGTAGGGACATACCGAATGAAGCCATGATAAGGAATCTGTGCAGGAAGCCTGCGGCCAGATCATCCGTCAAATATGATTCCCTTGGCAGACCGTCGTACAACCGTCATAATACCGAGAGCACAACAACTGTCAATCCTACCAACAGGAATGTATCCACTATACATGCACTTAATAAGAGCGATGCCAAGAGATATGGGATCAAACGCACACATCTGAAGACGGAAACGGAACTGCGCGAGGAAAGAAAATCTGCACCGAAAACTAAAAGAACGGTGAAAAGAACTCCAACATCCAAGCCGCGTGCTAAGGTCAGTACTGCCAGAAGAAGGACGGGATCGTCCGGACGTACCAAATCAAGGACCAAAAGGTGAAAAGATGCAGAAGACGGTCAGTAATGAGACAGTATCATTGATTAAGAGATATCTTCCGGATATAGGTGTCCAGCTTCCTTTAAGAGATGAGGAGGATGTCGAGAAGATATCGGATTTCTTCGAAGAGATTGAGATCAGCCTCTCGAATGCGTTAGGATGCGGAGAAAAGATCGATTGCCAGCTCTTGAATTCTGCATCGCGCGCCTTCGATGACCTAGCTATCATAGAAGACGATGATTACCATGATATTGATGAACTCAACCAGAGGCTAATGGGCTAATCTCCATTCATCGACAGGCGGTCCGTATCCTGCCATTTATGTACCGTGGAAGATTATATTGTAAAAAAGGGGTCTGAGACCCCGGTTTATCATTCGAAGAAACCGCGCTCTTCCATCCATTCCTGGATGCTATCGAATCCGAGATGGCTCTGGACAGCTTCCATTACCGCCTGTTTCCTATCATCGTTGTTCGTCCTAAGATCGCTACGCATGGAGATCTGACGGATGATGACAAAACCCGAGACATCGTTAGGAGTGTCTTCTAAATCCAATTCCGCGTTGACAATGATGACCTTCATCAGTATCGAGGGCCATGCACTCTGTTTGCTTGACGTCCCTTTCGACCAGAAAAATCTGGCCCTTCTCAAATTCTCAGAGATCAACTTTCTGTCCTTCAGTCCGTTCAGAGAGTCCTCGATACTCCTGTGCACCCCTTCCTCAGAACCAATCCTCATGTCCCTCGAGATGTACACAGGCTGGTTGGTCTGTACGAACTCGTCCGAGGTCAGCCATTCAACCGTCCCGTCGGAGTATTCATACTCGTTCCCCTTGATCCTCGAGAATATCGTCTTTGCGATGATAGCATATTCCTCGGCGAATGTGTTGGATGCGGTCTTCGAATCGTTAATCACATGGCCGCCCTTGTCCAATTCATAGGCGGTCTTGGATAGTCTCTTGCGTTCTGGATCCTCGACCCTCAGATGATGGATTAATTCGTGAGTGATACCGGTCTTATCCGCATCATCATCCAGACGGATCTCGCAGGAATCATTGTCAGAATGATATTTGTTGGAGCCATCGGCTTTCGGATTGTCCACTACTTTTTCACCATGGATAACCCGAAGATCTCCCTGTTCTGTCATTGTTCTGATCTCTTTCTTGGTGAAATTATCGGTGATGGTAGCTGCAATCTCCTCCTTCCTCTCGATGATATCGATGCCGAAGTCGATATCGATGTTGGCGACCTCGTGCAGGAGGCAGCAGTCAAGGATCTCTTTGGGGACTTCGTCCTTGAGGAGCTTCTTGTTCATGATCACGACCCTCATCAGGCCGATAGTGTCCGAGTACCTCTTCCATAGAGCGGTATTCCTCACGGCCCACGGAGCCGCCTCTGATGCCCTGTTCTTCAAACTCGGCGACGACTTCGGCCACCTGTCCTCTAACTCCATCAGAGGGATCAAGGACAGGGTCGCGAAGGCTGTAGGAACGACTTTCGAGCTCAGGGACTGCAGGAGGATGTTCGGGCAGCATTACAAGGACAACCACATGGAGGTAGAGAAAATCTCGAGGCTCATGGGCTATAAGAGCACTCGTACCACCGAGCTCTACTACTACAGGGTGAGCGAGAGGAAGGCAATAGATGACGCAAGGGACAGATGGTGAGATGCCTTCCCATCCCTCTCCGCAAAGGGGTTCGCATCACCCGCTTTGCACCAAAACCGCTTCAAAGGATCGGGAGCTCCTGCACCTTTTCCGACCGTCGGAACGAACCTTTCTAACCGGCCAGATTGCCTCTTTTCTAGGGCAACTTCCGATTATCTTTCCATGAGTTTTTCACTCTGTCATCCGAACGATTTTGAGAACAATTTCGATGCTTTCGCTTGCGCAACGAACACATTGCACCGAAACCGATGTCTGGCTAGGCAAAAATATCGTGAGCTTCCCGGAAATGCCGTCGGTGTCTACACAAAAATCCTGCCCGCCCCGCTCTTATCGATCGTGGCGGTAAGCGCGCGCTATGCACGCGTTGATATTGAGATAAGATAGAGTTAGCGGATGCTATGCGAAAATTAATAAATTTCAGCGTTTTTTTAGACCTTACGGTCACCGATAAATTGGGAATAATTGGTGCAAGGGAAGGGATTTGAACCCTCGAACTCCTACGAGAATAGGCCCTGAACCTATCTCCTTTGGCCAGGCTCGGATACCCTTGCACAAGATGAATCCGAGCATCACTTCATATTATTTAAACAGTGATACTCGGTTTTTATAATGTTTTTGAAATGAAATCAGGCTTTCATGATTTTCATCCATCCGCCGGAATGGTAGATGGCGAGACCTCTTTTGGCGAGTATTTCTCTGAACTCATCCCAGCTGATTACGTCAAGTCTGTTGTTGTTTCCCTTGGTGAACTGAACTCCTTCGGTTCCCTTGACTTTGCCTGCGACGAGACCTTTTGTGTCCGCAATCCTCTTTGCTTTCTCGAAATCAATACGTTCCATTACCATTTTCGTGCCACCATTGAGATGTTTGACGTTTAGAGCAATAGTAATGTATTTAATTTTTCCTAAATCACCTTCAAACTGGACATCTGGCCATAACTTCTGTAGGATGCATAGTCCATGCATAAAAACAGTATACAGTCATTAATCTGTAAACGCAGAAAAAAACCGCAATCAATAAAAACAACCGAGAAGTAGATGCCGTCATGGAAGGCTGCAGCAAATTGTCATTCAATTCTACCGCCACCTACTACATGACTCCGGAAATGGGTCTCCTTGTAGGTCAGGCTCTTGCAAAGGACCGTAGTGTGGTAGTGGTGGGAGTCGATTACATGCGCAGCAGTCTGATGATGAAGAATGCATTGATCTCCGGACTCCTTTCATCGGGAACCGATGTCATAGATGTCGGATATATCCCTGCGCCTGTCATCACGGAAGCAGCCAAAATGGGCGACTGCGCTGTGTATGTAACAGAAGGCGAGGATTACGGTCTCGTAAGCGGATTCATCATAACCGATTCGGAAGGAAATCTCTTCGATGCCGAAGAATTGGAAAAACTGAATTGGATTGTTCATCTGTGTCCGCAGCAGTCAAAACCCATGGAAGTGGGTAAACTCAAAAGGATGAACGGTTTTATCGAAACATATACGCGCCGCATGGTCAAAGCGTTTGAATGCAGCATTGACTGCGCTCTGATACTGGATTGCAGTTACGGAAGCTGTTCATTATGCGCACCGCAGATTTTGGACATGTTGGGCGCAGAGGTCACCACGCTTAATGCCCAACGCGACCGCAATCACGACCTCGACCGTGAAGACGTCAAGGATTCGGGGCTCAGAACCATAAAACGTTTCATCGAATCCACTCCCGGAACAATAGGCATGTTCCTCAACAGAATGGGTACAAAAATCCGTTTGGTAGACGAACAGCATGAAAATGTTCCGTCGGGCATATTGGAAGCCCTCATCACAATGTTTCTCAAACCCGAGAAAGTTGTAGTCCCGTTCGATGAGACAGGTTTGGTTGAAGACGCTTTGTTCGGCCGTATAAAATCAAAGAAAAGAAATGCTCCGATCGATATGGAGACTCCGTATCCCGAACCCGACAGCAAAGAAATTGTGTATTGTCGGCCCGGCATAGAGAACATATGCGGCATGATGAGAGATACGGGTGCATCCATCGGCTTCTATAAAGGCAGCGTTATCTTCTCAAAAATCTCACTGTTTCCGGATGGAATCAAAACTGCCGTTGTGTTGGGTCACATAGCGTCTCTGAACAGTGTGCACAACATAATAGACGAAATGGAACTCTATGAACGTTCCTCCGCATCCGTTGGCATAGACTGCGATTTTAAAGAATTCAAAAAGTGTTTCGACGATTATGCTGCGAAAACATACCAGGACGTAAAACAGTTCAACGATGGTTGGAGGATCGGAATGAATATGGGTTGGGCTGCCGTCATCCGCTCCGCCAACGATCTGTCCGTTTTGGACATTATCGCAGAATCCAAAGACCATACATATCTGGTAGGATTGCTGGAAATGATCAAGACCGATGTGCGCACGTGTATGTCCGGCATATCTCAGTAAATTATTTTCAGATCTATTTTCTCTCCGTGGGAATCGTATGCCTGCCAACTTGTCCTGTCATACGGCTGGCATGTAATAAAGTGCACCCCGCCGGTGTTGGCAAAATAGGTCTTATCCTCGTCCGAAGCTTCATTCGAATAACCGGGGTGCGAGTGGGCGCTGCCTACCAAAGAGTAATCAATCGGTGCCATCCACTCGTTGAGAAAACTGTGGCTGTCTCCGTATACGGTTCCCGGCAGCATAACCATCTCTGTAACTATGCCGTCCTCGGCACGTACCATGCAGAGAAATTCATCCGGATACGTGGATTTGGCGGCTGCATTGAATGCGTCTATGAAATCAACGTCGACTCCTTTTATGGGCATCATAAATTGTTCACCAGCTTCTCGCGTACACGGGAAAAGAAATCTGAACGGAATCTTATGAAACGTGCCTTGTTATCAGACATCATAAACTCCACTTTTGTCAGACCGTCCATCGGATATTCTCCCTGACCGTCCGCAACAATAAGACATTCCTTGTCGAGAACGTTCTCGATGGTAATCTTGGATTCGGCCGAAACAATGAACGGACGCGATGTGAACTTATAAGCAGCCATCGGAACAACCATGAGTGCGTTCACATCCGGAGACATATACGGGGCACCCAAACTCATGGCATAACATGTCGAACCGGTAGGCGTGGAAATTATTACTCCGTCTGCTCTGAGCTCCGATGCCAGAACCCCGTCTACGTATACCCTGTAATGACGGATCTTTGCAACGGATGCCGTATGTACAACGACTTCGTTGATGCATTCGGAAAGGTATTCTCCTTTGTAAAATGTAGACAGTTTGAAACGCTCTTCGACAAAATAATCTTCGCGCAACAGCCTTTCCATGCCCTCTTCAAGGTTTGAAGCATCGATTTCCGCAAGGAATCCTACGCTGCCGCCGTTTATTCCTATGACCATTGCATCGGTGTTCTGAAGAGCCCTTAAAAGCGTTCCGTCCCCTCCGATTACAATTACTATGTCTGCATCTATGTCCTTCAAAGGCCTTCCGTCAATACCCATTCTTCTGGCTATATCTTCGTCGATCTCGAAATCCTGATTCTTCAGACAGTCCATGACGCGCTGTGTCAATTCAACAGCGCGCGAAATATTGGTATTTGTGTATACCGCATACTTGTGTTTACCCTTTTCTTTGCGGGACAGAATGAAATCGTATACCCTGCGGTCGCCGAATGCGATGTAATCAGCACGGAACGAAAGATCGAACGGCATGTCGAACAAAGTGCCGTCCATGCCGAGTATCTCTCCTCCGGCCTCGCGGAGAATTATTGCACTGGCTGCAATATCGACTACGCGTATGCCGTTCTGATAACTGGATGCCTTATGATAATTGGCATCCGCGTATCCCTCGGCCACAATTGCCATCTCCAAAGAGGCGCAGCCAAACGAACGCGAAGATTTTACTCTCTTGGCAAGAGCATATGCATCGGGATGAGACCTCTTACCCAGATATATCATCAGAAACAGGTCGTCCATGTCCGGTTTGCGGACATGAATGGGCTTTCCGTTCTTGAACGCCCCCTTTCCTTTTTCCGCCCAAATTTCATCGCCGGTAACAGGATTGCGAAGATAACCCAGTCTTATGTCGGAAATATTCTTCTTTCCCACTGCCAGCGAAATAGTATAATACGGAACGGCTGCCGCCGCATTCGACGTGCCGTCTATCGGATCCATCACCAACGTCTCCTCCGCACCGTTGTCGACATATCCGATTTCTTCGCTCAGAATATTCAGATCTATCTTTTCCCGTTCGATATACAACAGCGCAGCATTTTCGGCAACCTTATCGATTTCCAATGTCGGAGTGCCGTCTGCCCCCATACAAACCTCGACACCGTAATCTTCGGGACAGGGAATCCTGCGTATCGCATCCTGAACCGCATCGGCGATTTTGGAAAGCGTTTCGATGGTTATCATAATCCAGCGATTGCCTTTCCGATAGTTAAGTTCGCGCATCGGATGATGCAGACTGCGGATTTCATGAAAACTGTTTAAAACCGAAACGGACGATGAAGGAACATGGACGGATTGGATTTCACATGTGGAACGGTTTTCACGGACAGGAATCGCCTGTACACGGTTTCGGCATGTCCCGGCAAAAGAATCTACGGTGAAAGACTTGTTTCGATTAACGGAACCGAATACAGGGAATGGGAACCGAGACGCAGTAAACTGTCGGCATACCTTACGGTAGGCGGCAGTACATTCCCGTTTAGAAAAAACAGCAAAGTCTTGTATCTGGGAGCCTCCAGCGGCACCACGCCGTCGCACATAGCCGATATATGCGCCGACGGAAAAGTGTATTGCGTCGAATTTGCACAAAGAATGTTCAGAGAATTGGTCGGAACATGCTCCACACGCCCCTGTATGATGCCGATTCTGGGAGATGCAACCAAACCCGAGGAATATTCCGTGTTCGCGGAAGACGTTGATATCGTATACCAAGACGTCGCACAGAAAAATCAGGCTTCCATAATATGTCAGAACATGGATAAATTCGATGCCGAATGGGGCATGGTCGCCGTAAAAGCCAGATCCGAAGATGCAGCCGCGTCCGATGAAACAGTCTTCAGACGTTCGGAAGAATACATAAAAAACAAAGGGTTCGAAATCGTTGACGCACGTTCCATCGAACCGTACGAAAAATCACACGAAATGATAGTTTTCAGGAGATGATACCGAATGCGCTCCACCGTGTACACAATAGCATTCAGCGGCAACAGATTCCTGATGGTTTATCACCCTCGCCGCGAGGGATGGGAAATGCCCGGCGGCAAAATAGAAAAAGGCGAAACTCCGGAGCAGGCAGCCGAAAGGGAATTCGCCGAAGAATCCGGATACTCCGTACGTATTGTGAAAACCAGAAACCTGGAACACTGTTTCGTATGTGCGGCGGTATTGGGTGACAGAATTTCGGACACATACGAAATGGAAACATGCTTTTTCGATGAAATTCCGGAAAAAATATCCTTCGACCGCAAAGAGTACGACGATACCGTACCGTGGGCCAGAGAAGCTGTTAAAAACGCCGAAATTAGGCCTGTGTGAGGGTATTTATACCCCTTTAATATAGAGAAGGATAGCCTCGCCGCCTAGAATGATTCGGAGGATCACACTATGGCAAGAATGCATACAAGAAGAAAGGGAAAATCCTGTTCAAAACGCCCACTGATTTCCGAGAATCCCGCATGGGTTCCCCTCAACGCCACCGAAATCGAGGACCTCATCGTGAAACTCGCGAAGGACGGAGTCATTTCCGCAAAGATCGGACTCATCCTCAGGGACCAGTACGGTGTCCCCAATGTTAAGCTCGCTACCGGAAAGACCGTCACTCAGATTATGGACGAGAAAGGTGTCGCACCCTCTCTTCCCGAGGACCTTTCCAACCTCATGAGACGCGCAATCTCCCTCAACGTCCACCTCAAGGACAACAAAGGAGATGTCTCCAACAAGAGAGGTCTCAACATGATCGAAGCGAAGATCAGGAGACTCGAGCGCTACTACAAGAGGAACGGCGTTCTCCCCGCGGACTGGAAGTATTCTCTCAGCAACGCGGAACTCATGCTTAAGTGAGTCTGTATGGAGGACCAGGTCCCCACCAAACTTTTTACCACTTTATCTTCTGCCAAAGACATTGTCGGCAGACATGATTTCATACAAGTCTATTCACATTATGACGCAGACGGCGTATCTTCCGCAGCCATCATAGCCAAGACTCTGATGCGTGCAGGGAAAGAATTCCGCGTCACCCTGTTTACGACGCTCAACGACTACAACATGGATGTCATACGCAACACAAAATCCGAATGCATCCTGATTACCGATTTAGGCGCGTCGTACATTGATCAACTGGATAATATGGACTGCGACATAATTGTCCTGGACCATCACACCATAATATCCGAGGCCAAACGCATATGTTATGCGAATCCGCATTTATATGGAATTGACGGAATGACATCCGGATGCGGAGCAACAATGTCTTTGCTGTTTGCAGTCACCATGTCCGAATCGAATTGGGATTTGGTACAGATAGCGTTTGCCGGCATTGCGGGCGACAGACAACACATAAACGGCCTGTCCGGCCTGAACACATACCTTCTTAAAGAAGGCGTTAAAAGAGGATTCATCGAAGAACAACCCGGGTCCCTCATACCTGCGGGCGATTTGATGACCGAATTATATCTGATAACCGACCCGTATATCCGCGGAGTCAGCGGAAATGCGGACGGCGTATCGAGACTGCTTGACGATGCCGGAATTTCGCACGGAAAATCATACTCCGAACTTACGGACGAGGAAAAAAGGAAACTGTCCTCGCTCATCGCGATAAAACTTACCGAACAGGGCATGCAACTCTCGTCCATGGAAGAAGTTGCCCGCAACAGATACTATCTGAAAGGCATGAAGATGGATGCCGAATATCTTTCCGCTGTTCTGAACACCTGCGGACGCGTAGGATCCGGAGGAATGGGAATCGCTGCCGGAATGGGCGACCTCAAGGCATTCGAAGAGGGCGTTAAACTGTCACAGGAATCCGCATCACAGGTTGTCAAAAGCGTAGTTGATTTGGATTCCAAAGGGCTCGAACAGTATGAGCATATCCAATGTTTCGATTCGTCCGATTCGGGATTCACGGGAATGTTATGCGGTGTTGCAATGCAATGCTTTGCAGACCATAACAAACCGACCATCGGGTTTAACACTTCCAAAGATCCCTGCAATATCTCATCCAGAGGAATGTTCCATCAGCTCGAAAAAGGAGTGGACCTTGCCGCCGCGATGAGAGACGCCTGCGCCTCCGTAGGAGGAGAGGGAGGAGGACACAGAATAGCAGCGGGAGGATCGGTCCCCCAGGACAAAATAAAAGAATTCCTGACAAACCTTGATGCCATAATCGGCAAACAGCTCAGCGAATCCAGTTGACTTCCACTTCGTCTGTTCTGAATCTCTGACGCACTATCGTTTCGGAAACGTCCATTCTCGTACCGGAATTGTACATCTCGTATCCGAGCCATGCAATCATAGCTCCGTTGTCCATACAAAATCTGCGATCGGGCACATACATCTCCGCTCCGCGCGCGTGTGCCATTTCTGCCACCATCTCTCTCAGACGCATATTTTGGGCTACTCCCCCTCCCAACAATACTTCGTCCTTCCCGATGTGCGCCATCGATCTTTCCGTTACTTCCGTGAGCATCGCAAAAGCAGTCTCTTGGACAGAATACGCTATGTTCTCCAAAGAAACTCCCTTCTTCTTCAAAGCCAAAGCCGCAGTCATCAGGCCGGAAAACGAAACATCCATGCCTTTGACGGAATACGGGAGCTCATAATATTTGTCGGCATCCCTGGCAAGCTTCTCGAATACAGGGCCTGCGTAAAATCCCATACCCAAATCTCTTCCGAGCTTATCCAGCATATTGCCTATACCGATATCCTGAGTCTCTCCGAATATACGGTAACGTCCCTCCGAAAATGCGATGACCTGCGTGTTTCCTCCGGATGCGTAGAGCAATGCGGGATCGGAACATCCGGTAAGAGCCCTGCCGATTTCCAAATGGGCAATACAGTGGTTGACGCCTACAATCGGTTTCCCGATAGCACACGAAAATGCCCTTGCGGCGGTAGCTGCGGTACGGAGACACGGACCCAAACCCGGACCCATGGAAAAAGAAACCAGATCTATGTCCTTCGGAGTCAGTCCTGCCGCATCCAGGGCCTGTCCCATTATACGGGCCACTACATCCGCATGATGATTTGCTGCCTCCCTTGGATGCAGACCGCCCTGAGCCGGTTTGAACATATCCAATTCGTTGGCCAGAACATTATGGTCCGAATCGACTATACCTACTCCCAAAGTATGTGCGGTTCCTTCTATACCGAGCGTTATCATCAATACTCCCCATTACAGACGCAATCATAAACAATGCGTTGCATCATTCCAATGCTGTCTTAAGATTCTCCAGACAATGCATTTGAGACGGTTCGGAAACACGCGCCTCTTCGAAAAAACTGGGCCCGAACAAAGGATAATGGCGAACACCGTTTTCATCTACAGATAAATTGGAGTCAGAAACTTTTATCGCTGTCTTTACGGTTTTATCCTCGTTCAATACTTTGATTAAAGATTTTGCAGATTTCTTTCTACCGGATTTCACTTCTATGACGGAAACTAAACCGTTCATATTCAGAACAAAATCAATTTCCAATCTGCGACTGTTGTTACTGTAATAATATATTTCATAACCTTTCCGTATCAACGATTCCGCGATTGCATTTTCCATAACTGCACCGTTGTTTACTACCGTATCGCCGTCGACTATTCCTTTTGCGACATTTGCACCCAACATACATACCAGAATTCCTGTGTCTTTCATATACACTTTAAATGCGTTACCGTTTGTTTTAATTTTGAATGGTTCTGAGATTTCCTCAATGTTGTGGCAAATGTCTATTATGCCTGCTTCTTCAATCCATCTTACAGCCGGGCCGAATTCTCTTTGACCGTAACCTGTGTTTGATGATATTTCAGAATAAAGAAACGAGGCATACTTCTCACGGCTTAACTGACGGGGTATAGAATCAATACATTGACGGATACGGATCTTATCCGTAGAATTTCCGACATATTGGTTTACGTCGTCCGACAATAAACTCAGAAGCGCCTTTAGTACTGTAAATGAATTGGAGTACAACCCGGTGTTCACATATGCAGATACGGATTCGGGCATTCCTCCCACCACAATGTATCTCTTGAATAATTCATTTAACTGCGTTAATACAAATCTTTCGAACGGTTCCATATTCAGTATATGTGTACGGATGTTTTCTGTTTGCAAATGTGAAAAACCCATTGCCCACAGAAACTCTTCAAAATCCATCGGCGACAGATATGCCTGCTCCACAAACCCCATAGGCAAAAGTCTCTTTTCGCCTATTGCTTCCGACAGAACCGAACCGGAACAGATAATATCGCATCTTCCGTCCTGAACCAAAGGTTTCAATGCCGAAAAAGCTCCCTGACAATGTTGGATCTCATCCAAAAACAGTAAACTTCCTTCGAATGATTTTGTCGGAAATGCTAAACTTA
Source organism: uncultured Methanomassiliicoccales archaeon (assembly GCA_934234005.1). Lineage (GTDB taxonomy): Archaea > Thermoplasmatota > Thermoplasmata > Methanomassiliicoccales > Methanomethylophilaceae > Methanoprimaticola. The sequence goes on from CAKQHC010000003.1 coordinate 16,748, forward strand.
GCTTTTCGAATACGGCTTTGGCCGATATGTCCCCTTCGAAAATAGACATATAGTCTGGGGTGTCTTCGAAATTTAATTCGATTACACTACTGTATTTTCTAGAACCGAACTTGCGAATAGAATATGATTTGCCGACTTGACGGGGGCCACGGACAATCAACGCTTTGTGGTCTTTACGGCTGTACCATTTTTCAAGAACCGAGTCAAATTTCCGCTCCATAATCAGAACTGCATAATTCTGGATAAAAACTTATCCGTGAAAAAGCAGTATTTTTGCGGATTTCATCCGTGAAAAAGCAGTATTTTTGCGGATTTCATCCGTGAAAAGTAGTTTGCAGGCATCATTCGTAAAATGAATTTTTATGAATGACATCTGAGATATGAAATTCCAACTCAAAAATCAAAATCAAAATCAAAATCGCCTGATATGAATATAGAAATAGGTACGAGCGTTATGAACATCACTGCCTGTGTCACAACAGTAGCCCACAAATCCAGATCCAAATACTCCATTGTCGAATAAAGTATCACACACTGAAGTCCGAATGTAATCACAGACATTAAAAATGTAATTTCATCACAGATTTTGTTCCAGAAAAATATAATGAATGCAGCAGAAATCAAGGCACAGATACCGCAAAAGAGACATACTGATGAAAAACTCTCAACCATTGCGGATACAACTTTCAGGATAAGGACGGGAATGCAACTGCTCACCAAAAGAAATACGATAGCCATTATTAACTTCTTAGGATTTATGTCCATGCCTCTGCCAACCCTCCCCCCCATATAACCATTTCTATTCGCTGCTATACATTCGGTACACTGAAAAATCTGGATGTTTAAAAATTACATGCGGACAAACCCGCTTCCAAAAGATTTATCAATAATAACGATATGAGCAGTCTTGCTGGGCTCGTGGTCTAGTGGTTATGACGTCGCCTTGACATGGCGGAGGTCGCCGGTTCAAATCCGGCCGGGCCCACCAGCTTTTCATACTGTTTTGTGATTTTGACTGATTATTACATTTTGCTATCATCTTACATAAATCGTGCAGTTAAAACACAGTATTTCAATGACTTTCAAAAATTATATGATATGTGCGGAAAACGTAATTCTAATTAGACAAATGTACGCAAATCGTACAAAAATTGATGATTTACCATACTGACACGCAATAGTATATTATACTATTGAAAAATATTCGATGGTCAATCGAATGACTGGACGTACTATCCCTCTGTGGATGTGTCCTCGATCTCGACCGCACAACACGGGAGAATAATATGTCAGTATCAGACACCCTCGAAAATGTGTTCAATCCTTTGAACACATACATTTGGTACATCGCATTTGTTTTCCTCATCGGACTCGGAATCATATTCACCCTCAAACTCAAGGGTATGCAGATTCTGAAAGTCGACGAGAATGCAAAACTTGCGCTTGCCAACACTGAGGAAGGCAGCAAAGACGAGAAAAAAGTCTCGTCTTTCGAAGCTTTCTGTATCGGAATGGGTGCGCGTATCGGTGTAGGAAACATCGCCGGAGTCGCCACCGCTATTGTAACCGGAGGACCCGGAGCCGTATTCTGGATGTGGATTTTCGCAATAATCGGATCCGCAAGCAGCTTCATGGAATCCACCGTCGCACAGCTCTATAAAAAGAAAAAAGCAGACGGAGGATATCACGGAGGTCCCGCATATTATGCGACATACGGACTTGGAAACAAAACCCTCGGTATTATTCTGGCTATCCTTATCATCGTGACATTCGGTATCGGATTCGTCGGTGTCCAGGCCAGCAACTGTTCCGCAGCACTCTGCGAAGCATTCGCATTTGACAATAACCAGTATGTGTTTGGACTGATTATTGCAGCCGGTGCCGCACTTATCATCTTCAAGGGTATGAAAGGAATTGCCAAATTTTCATCCAAAGCCGTTCCGATTATGGCTCTTCTTTGGATTATCTTCGCAATCATCGCAATCTGCATGAATTTCACAGGGGTTTCCAATGCAGTTGAAATGATTTTCAATTGTGCATTCAGCCCCGATGCATTAATCGGAGGAGGAATTGGTACTGTTGTTCTTACCGGTCTGAAGAGAGGAATCTTCTCCAACGAAGCAGGTCTGGGTTCCGTGGCCAACATTGCAGCCACCGCGAATGTAAAACACCCTGCCAAACAGGGATTGATTCAGTCCTTCGGAGTTCTTGTAGATACTTTGGTCGTCTGTTCCATTACAGCATTTGTTATCCTGTCCTCCGGTAGCTTCAATGAGATTATGGCCTTGGGCGTACGCGGAGCTCCTCTAGTACAGAATGTCGTTGCTTCTACCGCAATCGGAGATGCCGCAACATACATCATTGCATTATTCATGTTCATATTCGCATTCACCAGTCTCATAGGATACTACTCCATGTGCGAATCCAACATGAGATTCATCAAGGATGATAAGAAAGCAATCAACATCGTACGTCTGATTGTGATTGTGGTTGCATTTGCCTCCTGTCTCATAACCACCGCACTCATGGATCTTATCTCGGATACATTCATGGCTGCAATGGGAGCCGTAAACATTCTCGTAGTAGGACTCCTGTCGAAGAAAGCTTTCGCTCTGTACCGTGATTACAAGGACCAGAAGAAAGCCGGAATCGAAGATCCCGAATTCCACAAGAATGATTTGTTCCCCGATGATAACGGTGTCACCGAGTGGGATTGATTAAAACAGGCCGGGAACATCCCGGCTATTTTTTATAATGTTTTTACAAACGTGCGATATTCTCAGAAATGAACGCATCGTCGTGAAGTCTGTATCCCAAAATTTTATTGATTTCGTCGCTGTGCTTTCCGGCAATCCTTCTCAGTTCATCAGAACCGTAACTGGGAATCCCTTTTGCCACAATGTGTCCCTCACACACTATGTTTACGACCTCCCCTCTCTCGAAACTGCCGTCCACAGATACGATACCCACCGGGAGCAGGGAACTGTGGTTAATTAGTGCCTTTTCGGCTCCGCTGTCGATGACCACATTCGCGTCTGCATGAACGGCTTTTATCCATCTGCGTTTTTTGGATATGCCCCAATCGGAGAGGAACAACGTACCTACTTCATCGCCCACAACTGTACGATAAACTACGCCGTAATCGGAACTGCGTGCGATAATCATCATGCAACCCGCGTCGCGACAGATTTTTGCAGCCTGTATTTTAGTTTTCATTCCTCCTGTACCTACTGAAGAACCCGCATCGCCCGCCATTGCTTCAATAGACGGAGTAATCTCCATAACCAACGGAATGAACTTTGCATTGGGGTTTTTACGTGGGTTGCCGTCGTACAGACCGTCGATATCGGACAGGATAACCAATAGGTCCGCATCGGTTCTGCTGGCAATAATCGCCGACAGCGTATCGTTGTCTCCAAACTTTATTTCGTTAGTACGGATAGCATCATTTTCGTTGAAAATCGGTACTACGCCGTTGGAAATCAATGAATCGAGAGTATTGCTTAAATTCAACGTACTTTCTCTGTCAGAATACGTATCCATCGTTAACAGGATTTGTCCTATAATCAGCCCGTGCTTTTCAAAACTCTCGGCCCACTTCTGCATCAAAATTACTTGACCTACCGAAGCTGCGGCTTGTTTAATTGGAATTTCATTCGGCTTGGGTTTGACATTCATAGATCTGAGGCCTAAAGGAATTGCCCCGGATGTCACAATAATTACTTCGATGCCTTTTTCTTTCAGCAGTTTAACCTGCTCAGCCACAGAATCCATAAAATCTGTGGAAATTTTATTGCCGTCCTTCATTATGGACGAGGAACCGATCTTGATTACGACACGCCCGATGGAACCGAGCAAATCTTTACGTGCACACAATTTCACTCATCTCCGAAGGGATATTTCTCGTTAGACGGAACATGCGTGAATTTTTTACATTCTGGACCGACATAATCTTTCACAACCTGTCCGTGGCCTATCAGGACGTATTTGTATATCATCAGACCTTCCATGCCCACAGGTCCGCGGGAATGGATTTTGTTCGTACTTATGCCTACTTCGGCCCCTTTTCCGAATCTGTATCCATCGGCGAACCTGGTAGACGCATTTACAAACACATCGGCCGAATCCACTGATTTTGCAAAAATGGCTGCATGGCCCATATCGGAAGTTATTATCGCATCAGTATGATGGGATCCATGGACGTTAATGAAGTCTATAGCCTCTGACATGCCGTCGACCACTTTTACTGAGATAATCAAATCGCCGTATTCGGTATCCCAGTCGTCATCTGATGCAGGTATGCAATTACCAAATGTAACTACGCGCTCGTCACCTCTTACCTCTACGCCGTTCTCCGAGAACAGAGACAGCATTTTCGGCAGGAATGACTCTGCCACGGCAGAATTGACAAGAAGAGTTTCCGTCGCATTGCACACTGCAGGATACTGTATTTTTGAATCCAGAACAACCTTGTACGCCAGTTCCAAATCTGCCTTATCATCCACATATACATGACATATACCTGCCGCATGACCCAATACGGGAATCGACGTATGCGATTGAATATACTGGACAAACTGATTGGAACCGCGCGGAATGAGCAAATCAACCAATCCGTTCAAACCTAGAATGGAATCCACGTCCGAACGTGACTCCATCATTACAAATGCGTCTGCGGGAATACCCTCGTCGGAAGCTGCTTTTCTGAGAACATCAAACAGCACGCGTATTGTATTACCTGCTTCTCTTCCGCCTTTGAATGCCACTCCGTTACCAGATTTGAGGCATAACGACATAATCTGTGGCACAACATCCGGGCGTGATTCGAATATGACACCTATAAGTCCGATCGGACAGCGTATTTGGTAGAGCACCAACCCCTTATCCAATTCCAGGGCTGACATCTGCTCGCCTACAGGATCCGGAAGGGCTATGACGTCTCTGATTCCTTCAATCATACCGTCAATCTTGAAATTGTCTACCTTAAGGCGCTTGAACATTGAACCCGTTATCTCTCCGGCATCGAGCATTGCCTGGGCAGCAACCAAATCCAATGAATTTGCATCCAGAATCTTATTGCGATTCTTATCTAACTCATGAATCATTCTCGTCAGGGCAGCATTCTTTACAGTAGTGCCTACGACGGATAAATCAATGGATGCTTTCTTTGCTCTGCGTATGTCGGATACGATGTCGCTCATAACGTCAAGTCCATGCTCATTACTGATTAAAAGGTTGATTATTGGCTTCGAGAACGGAAGAGGAAAGATAACATTTTTTAATAATCAGTTGATGGGGATGAATGTTGCGGAGGTAGCCAAGCCCGGTATGGCGGTGGTCTCGAAAACCACTGGTGCAAACCTCGGGAGTTCGAATCTCTCCCTCCGCGCCATTTATCGATTGGTTCTCAAATAACATTATTATGTCGGGACACCTGCTATCGTCATGCAGCCCAATATGCAGAAATATCAGCTGACCGAAGACGAGATGGTCGCACTTCTGAAAAGGGAAAAATACGGCATCATAGCCACCGTCGGACAGGACGGAATGCCTTACGCAGTTCCTGTGAATTATATCTATCTTGACGGAAAACTGTATTTCCACGGAAGAAAAACCGGAGAGAAAGTCGACAACATCGCCGCAGATCCGAGATGCTGTTTCACCGTTGTAACGACCGGAGGCTTTGAATACACGGGCGAGTGGGCCTGCAACACCACAACAGTCTATGAATCCGTTGTAATCCGCGGGAAAGTGAAAGTCATAGATGACGAAAACGAAAAAATGAGAATTCTCAGAGCAACCGTTGATATTTTGACTCCCAAAAGAAAATCGGACCCTATTAATCCCAAATCGGTAATGCCTACGTCGATATTCGAAATAACAATCGAATCAATGACCGGAAAATACCACAGACCTATGGAAGGGCATAAAATAGTTAAGTGAGGGGTGGGTGCATCCCACCCCAAGCAACGGAGTTTAATCAAACAGTTTTTTCTTCAGTTTCGACTTGGCTGCGGAAATCTTCGAAGCAGATGCCGACAAACCTGCGGAAGAGTCCAGTTTCTTCAGCAGTTCTTTATCTTCTTCGGAGACTTTCTTGGGAACGTCGACCGAAACTCTCACGAACATATCTCCCCTAAGAGTGGAATTTGTCCTGGGAAGTCCTTTGCCCGCGACCCTGAGTACGGTACCTACCTGGGTTCCCGCAGGAATCTTGACAGATACTTTGTCGCCGTCTATGGTCGTAACCACTTCTTCGCCGCCGAGAACCAGTCTCGGATATGTGGTAACTATTCCCGTCCACAGATTGATGCCGTCGCGTTCAAAGGTCGGATCGTCCTTTATATGAAGGACAATGAACAGGTCTCCGGGCTGTCCGCCGTTGTATCCGGCGTTTCCTTTGCCCGCAACCCTCAGACGCTGGCCTTCGTCCATTCCTTTGGGAATGTTAAGGTCGATATGAGTCTCTTTGTTAACTCTTCCCTGACCGCGGCAGTGCGGACACTTCTCTGCCGAAGAACGTCCGGTACCGTGGCATGCGGGACAGTCACTGACGGATACCATATTGCCGAACGGCCCCCTGCGGACCTGTTGTACCTGACCGGAACCTCCGCATGATGAACAGGTGGTAACTTTCCCGTCCTTGCCTCCGGTTCCCTTACAGTACTCGCAACTGACCGTATGGGGAATGTCCAACTCCACTTTCTTCCCGTTAAGGACCTCTTTGAGAGTCAGCTCCAGATCATACCTGAGATCTTCTCCGTCCCTCGGACCGTTACGGGATCTTGAACGGCTTCCGCCTCCGAATATCCCGCCAAAGATATCCCCGAATATGTCGTTCAAATCCACACGGCTTGCGAAATCATTCATGTCAAATCCGCCGTATTGCGAATTGACACCTTCGAATCCGTATTGGTCGTATGCCGATCTCTTCTGCTCGTCCGACAGCACATCGTACGCTTCCGAGATTTCCTTGAACTTCTCCTCGGCATCCGGTTCGGTGGAGACGTCGGGGTGATATTTTTTGGCCAGCTTACGGTAGGCTTTCTTTATCTCGTCGGCACTGGCGGTCTTCTCGACCCCCAGCACCTCATAGTAGTCCCTCGGCGTCTCTCATCCCTCCTTCATTCGTCGTCTACGATTTTGTAGTCCGCATCGACGAAGTCTCCCTTGGGGGACTCCTGGGACGCCTGTTTGGCATCCTGCTGAGGTCCGGCTCCCGCCTGTGCGCCCTGCTGGGATGCTTCCTGATAGACTTTCTGGCTGACGGGACCCATGGCCTTCATCAGCGCATCGATCTTGGCTTTGATGTCATCGACATTGTCGGTCTTGTTGGCTGCTTCGAGATCGTTGATTGCAGCTTCGATTCCGGCCCTCTCCTGCTGCGTGACTTTGTCACCGAGCTCGTCAAGAGACTTCTTGACAGTGTATACTGCAGTCTCGGCCTGGTTGTGAACTTCAATCAGTTCAACTTTCTTCTTGTCCGCATCGGCATACTGTTCAGCCTGCTTGACAAGATCGTCGATCTCTTCTTTGCTGAGCTTGTTGGACGAGGCAATGGTAATCTTCTGCTCCTTTCCGGTTCCCTTGTCCTTTGCGGAAACATTGATGATTCCGTTTGCATCGATATCGAAGGTAACTTCGATCTGAGGGACTCCGCGGGGTGCGGGAGGTATTCCGTCAAGGATGAATTTACCGAGAGACGTGTTGTCTGCGGCCATCTGCCTCTCTCCCTGGACAATGTTGATTTCAACAGAGGGCTGGTTGTCGGCTGCAGTGGAGAACACCTGTGATTTCTTGGTAGGAATCGTAGTGTTCCTGTCGATCAGTTTGGTAGCAACGCCTCCGAGAGTCTCGATACCGAGAGACAGAGGAGTAACATCTAGAAGCAGGACATCTTTGACTTCTCCGGCAAGGACTGCTCCCTGAACTGCCGCACCCATGGAAACGCATTCCATAGGATCGATTCCGCGCTGAATCTTGGGTCCGACAACGGATTCCACGAAACTCTGGACGATAGGCATTCTGGTAGGTCCTCCGACCATGATGATTTTGTCGATGTCATCGTTCTTGAGTCCGGCATCGTTGATTGCCTGGACGATGGGTGCTTTACACCTGGAAACGATAGGTTCGACAATCTCTTCCAGTTTGGCTCTGGTAAGAGTCTGGACGAGATGCTTGGGTCCGGATGCGTCTGCGGAGATGAAAGGCAGGTTGATCTCGGTCTGCATTGTGGTGGACAGTTCGATCTTTGCCTTCTCGCATGCTTCCCTGACTCTCCAGAAAGCCATGTTGTCTTTGGAGAGATCTATTCCGGTCTCTTTCTGGAATTCGCCCATGACATATTTTGTCAGAGCCTCATCCATATCGGATCCTCCGAGCTGCGTGTCTCCGCTTGTGGAGAGGACTTCGAAGACTCCGTCGCTGAAGTCCATGATTGTCACATCGAGTGTTCCTCCTCCGAGGTCGAAGACCATGATTTTCTGTTCGACGTCCGATTTGTCGAGACCGTATGCCAATGCCGCAGCTGTGGGCTCGTTGATGATACGGACTACTTCAAGACCCGCGATTGCACCGGCATCCTTGGTTGCCTGCCTCTGGTTGTCGTTGAAGTATGCAGGAACGGTAATGACTGCTTTATCTACGGGCTCTGCAAGATATGATTCTGCGTCTTTCTTGATTTTCTGGAGGATGAATGCGGAAATCTGCTGGGGAGTGTACTCTTTTCCGAGTGCGGTTACCTTCTCATTGGATCCCATTTTCCTCTTGACATTCTTGATTGTTCCGTCGGGGTTTGTTACTGCCTGCCTGCGTGCGGGCTCTCCGACCAAGAGCTGTCCGTCTTTCGTGAATGCCACGTACGAAGGGAAGGATTTCCCTCCGACACTTGTTCCCTCTGCGCTGGGGATCATTGTGGGCCTTCCTCCCTCCATGATGGAGGCGGCCGAGTTGCTTGTTCCCAAATCAATTCCAATAATTCTTGACATTACTGCTCACCTTCCTTCTTTTTAGTGACTTTTACTTTTGAATATCTCAGAACCTTTCCGTTAAGTGTGTATCCTTTAAGGAACGTTTCTGCGATTTTGTTGTCCTCCTCTCCTTCGACTGTACACAGGGCTTCGTGCATGTTGGGGTCAAAGTCCCCGTCGGCGGGAATTTCCTTGAGTCCGTTTGATTCGAGAAGTTTCATCAGGTTGTTCCTGACACCTCTGATTCCTTTGACGAACTCGGTTTCTTCGCCGGCTATACTCAACGCACGATCCAGATCGTCTACTATGGTCAGAAGCTCCTCCACGAGTTTGGACGTGGCGTACTTCTTGTACTCCTCTGTTTCGCGCTGTGTCCTCTTGCGATAATTGTCGAAGTCTGCCTGCAGCCTCCTTGCCAGATCCAGATACTTCTGTGCCTGTTCCTGGGCCTCCTTCAGCGGGTCGGCCTGGGGTTCCTCGGGCTGCTCTTCCTGCTGCACCTCTTCCTGTGCTTCTTCCATTTTTTCAGACTTATCAGTCATCGCTATGCCTTCTTTAGTCGGTGGACAAATAATGAGGGGTCTCCCCCTCGGTTTGTTTAATGTTTTCAGTCATCCATTCCGGGGGGCATTCCGCCCTCTCCGACCTGGGGTGTGGGGCTTCCGCGTGCGGCGATGACATCGTCAATCCTGAGGATCATGACTGCTGCATCGGTTGCGGAGTTGATGGCCTGTTTACCGATCCTGTAGGGTTCGATAACATTGAGGGCCTTCATATCCTCGACTTTGCCGGTGTAGGGGTTGAATCCTGCGTATACTTTTCCGGCTTTGTGCTGTTTCCTCATCTCGATGACGACATCGATGGGGTCGTGACCTGCATTCTCTGCAAGAGTGGAGGGAATGATTTCCATTGCGGAAGCATATGCTTCGATTGCAATCTGCTCTCTTCCTCCGACGGATGCGGCATAGTCGCGGAGCTGCATTGCAATCTCCATTGCAGTGGATCCTCCGCCGGTAACCATCATTCCGTCTTCGATTGCTACTTTGACAACAGACCATGCATCAACGAGCGATCTCTCGACTTCGTCTGCAACGTGGTTGGTTCCTCCCCTGACGAGAACGGAAACGGTCTTGGGTTCTTTGACACCCATGATGAAGGTCATTTCCTCGTCCTCGACTTTCTTAAGCTCGACTTTCTCTGCGTATCCGAGATCGGATGCGTCGATTTCGCTGATCTTGTTGATGATGTTGGCGCCAGTGGACCTTCCGAGTCTCTCCATATCGGATTTCTTGACACGGCGGCATGCATAAATTCCCGCTTTGGCGAAGAAGTGCTGCGCAAGGTCGTCGATTCCTTTCTGGCAGAAGACAACGTTTGCTCCGGATGCTTTGACTTTCTCGACCATGTCCTTCAGCATCCTCTCTTCCTCTGCAATGAATGCGGAGAGCTGGGAAGGATCGGTGATCTGAATCTTTGCATCAACTTCGGTCTTCTTGACTTCGAAGGGTGCATCAATCAGTGCAATCTTTGCGTTCTCGACACATTTGGGCATGTTCTGCTGAACGGGCTCTTTATCGATGATAAGTCCTTTGACGATGTAGGACTCTTCCATCTTGGCACCGGATTTCTTTACGGTCTGGATATTCTTCAGGTCAACTGTGTATTTTCCGTCCTTGTCTTTGTCGACAACGGTCTTAACTGCGTCGACAACCATCTTTCCGAAGTAGTCTTTGGCAGAGTTGACCTGTTTGGACAGCATAGCGGTCTGTGCGATGAGTTCCAAAGTGGCCTCGTCGTCGATGGAGACTTTCATTGCTACGTTCTTGAGTACTTCCTGAGCCTTCTCGTTGGCGCGCCTGTATCCCGCAGCTATGATTGTGGGATGTACGTTGGCGTCAATCAGATCGGTAGCTTTCTTGAGGAGTTCTCCGGCGATGATGACGGATGTAGTTGTTCCGTCTCCGACCTCTGCGTCCTGGGTCTTGGCGACCTCGACGAGCATCTTCGCTGCGGGGTGCTGGACATCCATCTCTTTCAAGATGGTCACACCGTCGTTGGTGATGACAACGTCTCCGAGGGAATCGACAAGCATTTTGTCCATTCCGCGGGGGCCGAGGCTGCTTCTTACTGAATCGGAGATTGCGCGGGCTGCAGTAATGTTGTTGAACTGTGCGTCTTTGCCTTTCTCCCTCTTTGTTCCTTCTCTAAGGATAATGACTGGGGCGTTACCCATTCCCATATTATTTTCCTCCGTTACTATTCCATTACCTGGAATTACTAAGTAAGATAAAGTTTGTTCTTCTATATAAATGTAATTGATTCACAGTCATACGGAACAAGAATCGGTACAAAAGAAACGGGTTGAGATATTCCAACCCGTAATAAGTTTAATTAGCGCTTGTATTCAACCACAATACCGGAGCAATAGCATACGGCGCGTATACGACGTTGGAATGCATTTCGTTTGAAGGATAGTACTTATCTGGGAATGTTTGGTTGCTACGATGAAAACAATCAATTGTGCCACCGAATGGTACTGTTTTCATTCCATTCGTGCTATTACGTTTTTCCTTTCCCATAGTTAGGAACATCAAATCAAAACTACAACTGACTGGCGAATCTTTACCGGACATAGGACTTATACTTCCGCCCAACGCAAGATAATAATCAGATGATATGAAATCTATAATCGTATCCCTAATATTGAATATTTCGATATCGCTCTCTTCAAGCAACATAATTCTGTCTTTGACAGCTTTGGTTTTAATATTACTATAAGGGTTGCTTACCGATTCGTCGAACTCCAAATACTTAAACTCATGCTCGGTCTCTACAATTAAACCGCGCTGAAGTTCCGTAAACGCAGTCGTATAGAAAGAATTGTTCAGCCAATCTCTTATGTCGCTGTACTCCCAATCGGACATGTAATGTTTCTTGCCGTCATCGCCCAATTCTTCATTTACATAATGTTCGGTATTGTCGATCTCCTCTGTAACACCGTAAAAGTTGAACGGCTTGAAATCAATCAGCAGATTGGCCATAATCATAACCTTGTCGTCATGGAATTTGTTACCCTTTACGATTTTCCATTCGACATCATCGAAACTAAACCAATATGAGCCTGCTTCATACCCATTAGATATTTGGTAATCGTGTGCGGTTCTAACTTTAACACAACGATACTTTGTTTCGTCGAGTATTACATCTTGGAACAGAGTCATATTGGGCCCCTGACCATAATCGCCGCATGAGAGCCAATCGTTGATTGGAATGTCTTTAACAAAACCATTCAGCTTTGTAACTAAAGACTCGTCAATGATGTGGGTCTGGGGGTACTTTCCGAATAATATCTTTTTCGTTCCCCCTGTGTACGTTACATCCGACTTTTCTTCCCATTGTGCAAATAATCTCAGATCATTACATACAGGCTTGTCAAAATCATACAAACCGTCTTTGGTTATCCAACTTACGAGCTTAAATCCGCCAACGGTTTCATCAGAGGGGCGGTTTACTTTTTCACCGGACAATACCTCTGCAACAATAGGATTTCTTCCGTCGCAATATTCGAATGTAACATTGTATTTCACATCCCATTTCGCAACGAGGTTAACGTCTTTCCTCACATACTCTTTTATTTCGGTTATGACGGAACCGTCATCGGTCTTCCATCCTGCAAAATAGATTTCTTCCTTCACAGGATTTGGCAATTTGATTGGAAATACCGATAAACTATCAAAATTGTGCGGAACAAATTCATCCTCGTTGAACTGTCCGCCGACAAGATCGTAATTTATCGAATACAATGCCTCCACAACTACGAATACGGAAAAGCTATCTGTTTCAAAAACAACTTTGTCTCCGTGCTTCTCGGCAAGAATCCTATCCACGCCGGAACCGTGGAAATGGTATACCTCAAGATCCCTGTCCGTTTCGAACGGAATGTTTATGGTAACTCTGACCTTTCCGTCAGGCATTGCCTTGACTCCGTCATTGATGACCGATATGTCATAAGCAGCTGTTTTGACACCTTCTTTAAAACCGTTTGTTTTCATAGTGTTCAGGTGGTCATCAGTTATTTCGATTGTTTTCGATTCGATGACACTGCCTTCTTTAAAGGCGCCTTTGACCGTTACTCCTGTGTCGTCGTCTGCTAATTCAATCGAATTGTCTTCGGAATCTGACAGCAAAAAATACGCACCTGCACATATGATTGCTACCGCACAGACGAGCACAACCGCGATTATCTTTGGATTTGTGTCGATTTGCATGCGAACAGCAGATATTGTAATCATTTATAATAGTCTGTAAACCGGTCACAACACATTCATACTGCTGAATGGAGGATTTTCAATCGAACGGATTGCAATACTGTACTGAAAATAGATTGGCAAAAGATGAAAAAATTAATGCTAAAAATATTAGCATAAGAAATTTATAAAAAAAATAATTTGCATTACTAAAGACATGGCAGGATTTGTCGGAAGAAGAACAGAATTGTCTCGGTTGGAAAACATATGGAATAGTGAATTAAACAAATCCTGTGTTGTATATGGTCGTCGCCGTGTAGGCAAATCCGAGTTGCTTATCCAATTTTGTATGAACAAAAGAGCGCTTTATGTAGAATGCATACAAGAATCTCTTGCAAATAACATGAGAAACATAGCTAAATCTCTGTCTCTCCTGGATGGAAAAGAACGGAAAGGATACGAATATATCGTAGATGCTTTGGAAGACGTGTTTCATTTATGTGCAACAGAAAAAACGGTTGTCGTTATGGACGAAATACCGTATCTTATCCAACAGGCTTCGCATGTCGCATCTGCATTGCAACATTTTGTAGACAGAATTAACAGAGAAACAGACTCTATGATAATTATCTGCGGCTCATTCATGAGTATAATGTTAAAAGAAACCACAGACTACAGCAAACCTTTGTACGGCCGCTTCAGTCATTACTTCAAGATAGAACCGCTAACTCTTACAGAATGCGTAGAATTTCATCCGAAAATGTCAAAAATTGATCAAACAAAACTGTATCTCACCGTAGGCGGGATTCCCAAATACCATCTTGATTCAAATGTTGAATCATATAAAGAATATGTCATGAAACATTTCTTTTCCCGCTTCGAAGCTGATTTGATCGATGAAGCAAAATTTCTGATTTCGGGAGAATTCGTACCCGCTGAAAGATATTTATCAATCCTTACTGCAATTTCCGATGGCGCCACATCTGCAAAAACGATATCTGAAAAGTCTAAAATCGAGAGAATGACCTGTTCCAACTGTCTGTCAAATCTGTGTGACGCCGGCATTGTTCAAAAAATACCTGCGATGTTTGATGCTCCCATACGTCCTGTATACAGAATAGCAGACAATCTCACGGATTTTGTCCAAAGTATATGTTCCGATTCGCGCAATCTCGCACTTCGTAACGCTTCAGAGATTTTCGATATGCTGACACCTAAAATCAATACGTTTCTGGGCCAAAGATTTGAAGAGATTTGTTTAGAATACACAACATGCCACTGGAAATGTCTGCATATCGGTAAATGGTGGGGAGTGGACAAAGAAAAAGAAACACACAAAATTGACATTGCCGCTGTAGTTATGGAGTCGGATGCAAGATTTGCATTGTTCGGAGAGTGCAAATTCAGAAACAAGCCTTTGGGAACCTCCGTCTACAGTAAACTGGTTTCCGATTCGGAACTGGTAAAAACAGATTTGCCGAAAAAATTTGTTTTGTTCTCTTCGTCCGGATTTACAGAAGATTTGAAAGATATCGAAGATGAAGGGGCGGTGACTTTGGTAGATCTTGACAATCTCTTAAAGTCGGACCGCAACCCCTCCGAATCACTCTGATTCCTGTTCGAGGAGCAGTTTGTATCCTACCGGCATGACCTTGATGAACTTGGGAAGATATTCGTCCCATGAATCAAGGATTGCCTTCGCTTTATCGCTGCCAGTATACTTCAGATGGTTCTCGATCAAACCTTTCAACTCTGCTTCGTCCTTTTCGGATTCAACCAACGAAAGTTCGACCATGTCCATATTGCAGTGTCTGTCGAAGTCTCCTTCTTCGTCCAGTACATATGCTATGCCCGCAGACATACCTGCGGCGAAATTCCTGCCGCACTTACCGAGAACGACCACGCGTCCTCCGGTCATGTACTCGCAGCAGTGGTCGCCTGCACCTTCGGCAACGGCAATCGCTCCGCTGTTCCTGACGCAGAATCTCTCGCCGACTGCTCCCGCGGCATAAAGTTCTCCCGAAGTAGCTCCGTACATCAGAGTGTTGCCCCCTATGACATTGCCGCACGGGACGGTTTTGTCATGCATAAGAATTATTTTTCCGCCTGAAAGTCCCTTTCCGACATAATCGTTGGCAAGTCCTTTCATACGGAACGTTACGCCCTTTGTCAGAAACGCACCGAAACTCTGACCTGCCGCACCGATGAACGTTATATCCAAAGTGTCGTCCTTCAGCTTTATTCCGCTGCGGACAATCTCTCCGGAAAGCATCACTCCGACCGAACGGTCCACATTGATTAATCTGTAGGTACGCTCGGTGTGCCTGCCTGTTTTCAGAGATTCCGCACAGTCTTCGATTATTCTTCTGTCGAATACACGCCCCAGGATATCGGATTGGCCTGTCGTACAGGAATCGTCTCCGGGTACATGCGCAAGCATATCGCTGAAATCGATAGAGGCTTGTTTGCCGTCGGATTTCTTCACCGTCAGAAGATCGGAACGTCCGACAATCTCGTCAAGACTTCTGAATCCCGTCGACGCCAGAATCTCCCTTACCCCGTCGGCCATGAATCTCCAGTATCTGATTACGTCATCGGCCGTAGCACGGAACTTTGCTCTCTTGGACGGATCCTGTGTTGCGATACCCACGGGACACGTGTTGGTCTGACACTTGCGGCACATGATACAACCCATGGCCACCATAGGTGCCGTGGCGAATCCGTATTCTTCCGCACCGAGGAGAGCACTGACAACCACGTCCCTGGCAGTCTTCATCTGACCGTCGACCTGAAGACGGACGCGTCCGCGCAGGTTGTTGATTTTCAAAGTCTGCTGTACTTCCGCGAGACCGGTCTCCCAGGGTGCTCCCGCATACCTTATGGAAGACAGCGGACTTGCTCCGGTACCTCCGTCTCCCGAAGATATGAGAATCATATCGGCTCCGGCTTTCACGACGCCTGCCGCAACGGTTCCCACTCCGCTTTCGGAGACTAACTTGACGCTGATGCGTGCCTTCGGGTTAATGCATTTCAAATCGAAAATCAACTGCTTTAGGTCCTCGATTGAATAGATATCATGATGCGGGGGAGGGGAAATCAGTGTAATTCCGGGAAGAGTGTGCCTTGTGGCCGCAATAACGGAATCCACTTTGAATCCCATGAGCTGTCCGCCCTCCCCGGGCTTTGCTCCCTGGGCCACCTTAATCTGCAATTCGTCGGCGTTCACCAAATATTCGGCAGTTACGCCGAATCTGCCCGATGCAACCTGCTTCACGGCAGAACGGAGATTTCTTCCGTCAGGCTGAACTGTGAATCTGGACGGATCTTCTCCGCCTTCTCCGGTATTGCTCTGGGAACCGATACGGTTCATAGCCTCAGCAAGCGTTTCGTGTGCCTCTTTGCTGATGGCACCGAATGATATCGCTCCGACCACAAACCTCTTCATAATCTGTTCCGCGGGCTCGACTTCGTCTATCGGAATCGGTGTTTCAGCCTTCTTTATATCCAGAAGATCGCGCAGGAAAAACCTTCCGCCGTCTTCCAAAGATGCGAAACGCACATACTCGGATTCGTCTCCGTTGCGGACGGCGTTCTGCAGTGCCTTCACGGATTCGGGAGACCAACTGTGTTTTTCACCGTCCTTCTTGTACGAATATACTCCGTTGTCCCTGGAAAGCGGATCTCCTTCCGTATTCGCAAACGCAGCGTACTCGGATGCGATTTCGTCAAGACCGATACCGCCTACGTTGGAAGCCGTTCCGCCGAAGTATCCGGACATGACGTCCTTCGACAGCCCCACGGCTTCGAAAAGTCCGGAACCGCGATACGAACGGATTGTCGCTATACCCATCTTGGACATTATCTTCAGCAATCCCTTGTCGACTGCTTTGAGATAGTTGCGCTCTGCGGTATCGACATCCATCTGGATCTTTCCGTCGCGGACCATGTGCTCGATTACGGCGAGAGCCATGTACGGGTTGACGGCGTTGGCTCCGTAACCTATCAGCAAAGCGAAATGCATGGTCTCTCTGGGTTCTCCCGATTCAACCACAAGCGCAGTCTGAATCCTCTTCTTACATGCAATCAGATGCTGATGCACCGCAGAAAGAGCCAGGAGAGACGGCATCGGAACTTTGCCTCCGACGGTTTCGCGGTCCGACAATACGATGTACGTCGCACCGTCATCCACCGCCTGTTCTGCGCGTCTGCACAAATCGGACAGAGCCGACTCCAATGCACCCGGCTTT
Organism: uncultured Methanomassiliicoccales archaeon; assembly: GCA_934234005.1. Taxonomy (GTDB): domain Archaea; phylum Thermoplasmatota; class Thermoplasmata; order Methanomassiliicoccales; family Methanomethylophilaceae; genus Methanoprimaticola. The sequence continues at coordinate 34,211 of CAKQHC010000003.1, forward strand.
CCGCTGCCGTCGTAAACTGTAGGTATAACAACGGCCGTGAATCCTCTGTACTTCAGGTTCTTCAGTAAATCCAGTTCCCTATTCGTTATAACGGGATGTCTGGCTTTAACAACCTTACAGTGCTTGGGTGTAGGGTCGAGTATATTCTGATGAACCGATCCGATGTATCCCATTGTAGACATAACGAGTTCTTCTCTTATCGGATCTATCGGAGGATTCGTCACCTGTGCAAACTGCTGTCTGAAATAATTGAACAGCAACTGCGGACGGTCGGAGAGAACAGCCAGAGGGATATCCGAACCCGTTGATCCTATGGCTTCCTTGCCCTGAACAGCCATCGGTTCGATTATTTTGGATATGTCTTCTGACGAGTAACCGAACTTTTTCAGGCATCCTTCGTAATCGGGAACGTCACGACCGACCTGTCTTCCCGAAGAGAGCGAATCGAGATCCAAACGGCTCTTTTCGAGCCAGTCGCGGTACGGATACATCGAAGCCAGCTTTGACTTAATATCGCTGTCGCGGATTATCTTTCCCTCGGAGGTATCGATTATTATCATCTTACCGGGTCTGAGACGTCCGGTTTCCACGATCTGGGACTCCTCCATGGGTATGACTCCCGCTTCGGACGCGATTATAACCATGCCGTCGTCCGTCACACAATATCTGGCAGGACGCAGACCGTTCCTGTCCAGCATTCCGCCTGCACATCTGCCGTCTGTGAACAGAACCGCAGCCGGTCCGTCCCACGGTTCCATAAGAATCGAATGGTATTCGTAATATGCCTTCAGACTGTCGGGAATCGGATTCTTGTCGTTCCAGGATTCCGGAATCATTATAGACAGGGCATTCGGCATGTTCTTTCCTGTCATTGTAAGGAATTCGAAGACATTGTCCAATGTCGCACTGTCGCTCATTCCCGGCTGCATGATGGGATATATCGACTTTATGTCCGGAATCAACGCTGATTCCATAACACTTTCACGGGCCGCCATCCATGATCTGTTGGCACGTATGGTGTTTATCTCGCCGTTGTGACACAGCATCCTGAACGGCTGAGCCAGCTTCCACGCCGGCAATGTATTAGTACTGAACCTGGAATGAACCATCGCTATTGCCGACGTAAAATCGGGATCTGACAAATCGGAGTAATAGTCGCGCAACTGTTCCGGAGTAAGCATACCCTTGTACACCATGCATCTGGTAGACAGACTGCATATGTAGAACTGCGATGCGAACGGCGAACCCGACGAAGCAATTCCGTTGCTTACGTACTTTCTGACCCTGTACAGCTTATGCTCCAATACCTCGGGACTGTCATACGATGTAACAAACACCTGCACGATACGGGGCTCTCCCTCCAATGCCATCGGTCCCGGAACGGTATGATCCACAGGTACATCCCTTTCGGCAATGACATACAGCGCAGAATCAGCACAGGCGTCTCTGAAACGCACCATAAACTCCGAAGCGGCGTCCTCGTCCTTCGGAAGGAAGATGATTCCCGTACCGTACCTGCCGGCCTCGGGAACGGGAATCTTGAGTTTTTTTATGA
>CAKQHC010000004.1 GCA_934234005.1 uncultured Methanomassiliicoccales archaeon
GTACGACGGAGTCAGCGGAGATTTCAACACAGGCGCTGTCTGTGCGGCCATCGGAGCCATCATCTGCGCAATTATCTACTTCAAGTTTGGCCAGGAACTCAGAATGGGATCCTCGTCCAAAATCGATACGCTTGCAACATATGTGAAAACCGTAGGACTTGTAACAGTCATCGGCGGAATATTCTACTTCGGATACGCTGCCAACGAAGACTGGAGCATGGTCGGAAGCGGAGTCATCAGCATCATTCTCGGTCTTGTCGTTATGTGGTGTGCATCCAGAATCAACGACGGAAAGAAAGACGCGTTCGACAAAGTTCTCTGGATCATCCTTACGGTCATTATGATCCTGCTCGTTATCGTCAGTCTCCTCGCCATCGTCGGTTCTCTGAGTCTCGACGGAGCACTCAACATTGCTCTCGGCGTTCTGATTGCCATATGCGACCTCATCATCTACCTCTTCATGCTCCTCCTTCTGCTCGACGGAGAAGTCAAGAACAAGATGGGAATGTAAGGGACATAGGAATTTTGGTTTTCATTTTACCGGCCTCCGGGCCGGTCCTCTTTCTATACGCCCTGTAGGGTTTTTACTTATAATGCAATAACTCATGTTTGACGTTTGCAATATCGCAATCTATTTATTTTGCAATCCCGTGACATGATACGGAGAGGGTAAAAAAACCAAGTGTATGGTAAGTTAACAGAATATTGACATAATTTTTGACTTTCATCTATACGCGGCCTTCGGGCCGTCCTCATTTCTTATCAACGTGCGACATTCTTATAGGCGTATGCCGATTCATTTTTCGTGAACATTATAGAGTCAACAGCGTCTGCCATCGGCGACATGACGATACGCGGCGCAGGCCGCATCGCACGTGCCGGAGCTTCTGCGATGGGATCGTTTGCGGAGTCGTATTCCGGCAACAGCCTGGAAGAATTCAACAATGCCGTTTCAGATGCGATGCGCATTCTTTTGGCATCCAGACCTACTGCGGTATCGCTGTGGAACGGTGTGCACGCTTCTGTGCGCGGACTGTCTGATGCCGGGTCCGTCGGCGAAGCCCGCGAACTCATCATATCCAATTCCAAAGCTTTTGTCGAATCTTCCGAAAAAGCCGTGGAAACGATTGCACGCATAGGTGCCAAGAGAATATGCGACGGCGACACCGTAATGACCCACTGCAACAGCAGCGCCGCCGTCGGTGTACTTAAAGAAGCCCACAGACAGGGCAAGGATTTCAGAGTGTTCGCAACCGAATCCCGTCCCTGGAGGCAGGGCATCATAACGGTTACGGAACTGGCAGATGCCGGAATAGACACTACGCTGATTATCGACAGTGCCGTGCGTTCGGTCATGAAGAAGACGGACAAAGTCTTTGTCGGGGCTGATACGGTTACGTCGCACGGTGCGTTGGTCAATAAAATCGGAACTTCGCAGCTGGCATTGTCGGCGCACGAAGCCCGTGTGCAATTCTATGTATGTGCCGAAACTTACAAATTTTCACCCATGACCCTTTACGGAGACATGGTTACGATCGAGGAGAGGGATGTCGGAGAGATAATACGCCCGGGGGAAATACCGGAATCCGTAAAGGTATTCAATCCCGTATTCGACAGCACCCCTGCCGCATACATCGATGCCATAATTACCGAATTGGGAATGATTTCTCCCGGTTCGGTTTACGATGTAATGGTCAGACAATTGGGAGATTCCGTTTTTAAGGAGTGAATATCATGAATATGTCGTATCTTCATTTGGACGAGGAGACAAATCCCGACGAGTATGTGGTTTGTAAATACAGAGTAACGACCGATCTTCCCATGGAGAAAGCCGCAGAGGCTATTGCGGCCGAGCAGTCCACGGGAACGTGGACCGGCATTTCCACTCTGGACAGAAGCGTCTTCGACACTTTGGGCGCCAGGGTAACCGAAATCAACGGCGATACGGTCACTGTGGAATTCCCTGTGGACGATTTTAGTATCGAAGTGGGATCCGTTCCGCAGATTCTGTCCGTAATTGCCGGAAACCTGTTCGGATTGGGTGCGTTGAAGGCCGTACGTCTCGAAGATGTTTCGTTCCCAAAAGCTATAACATCGCAGTTCAAAGGACCCAAATTCGGTGCCGACGGTATAAGGAAAGCGCTTAAACGCCCGGAAAAGCCCCTTGTGGGAACCATTGTCAAGCCAAAAATCGGGCTGTCTCCGGAAAAGACCGCGGATTATGTTTACGAAGCCGGTTCCGGCGGACTTACGAATTCCAAGGACGACGAGACTCTGGTGGACCAGCCGTTCTGTCCCATAGAGGCAAGAACGGTCGCCGTATCGGAAGCATTGGATAGACTTGCGGAAGAAGGACATCTTATGATGCACGCAGTCAACGTATCCACGCGCGGCGATAAAATCGTCGAACTGGCGGAAAAGGTGCAGTCGTGGGGTGCCAGAGAGATTATGGTGGATGTAATTACATGCGGTTTCGGTGCCGTTCAGGCTCTGGCCGAAGATCCGTCCGTCAAGGTTCCGATACACGTCCACAGGACCATGCACGGTGCCATGACCAAAGATCCGCGCCACGGCGTGGCCATGCTGCCCATAACGAAACTGGTCCGCATGTGCGGAGGAGATGCGCTGCACATCGGTACTCTCGGAGTAGGCAAGATGTCCGGCAGTTCCGGGGAAGATACCAATCTCAAAGCATGTCTCGGAAACGATGTTCCGTACAAAACCGTGATGCCCGTATGTTCCGGAGGGGTTTATCCCGGAATCGTAGGGGCTATCGTGGAGAAGGCAGGATTCAATGTCCAGATTCAGGCCGGCGGAGGCGTTGCGGGACATCCGGGAGGTGTGAGAGCAGGTGCCATGGGTATGTGTCAGGCAGTGGATGCCGCATTTGAAGGCATATCTGCGGAGAAGTATGCCGAGACGCACAGGGAACTCAGGGAAGCTCTGGACAGGTGGGGATGCTGATGCAGTTGCGTGCCGTTTATTACGATATAGATTCGTCCGAACCTACCGTAATGATCCACGACGACGACTGTGCGGAGATAGGCGTTAAGGAAAACGACCGTGTGTCGGTATCGGGCAGGTCTTCCACGGTGGCGCTGGTGTCGAAGTCGGATACTCTCGTGGAGAAAGGAACGATTCTTCTTCCGCAGTCGGTAATGTCCAAGATTTCCGCTGCAGACGGCGATATTGTTAACGTAGCATATGCCCAGAAACCCGATTCGGTTCGTTCTGTAAGGAGAAAAATGGACAAGGAGGTTCTGTCCAAAGAAGAGATAGAATCCATCGTAACCGATATTCTGGAGAACAGGCTGTCCAAGATAGAAATATCCGCTTGGCTCACCGCACTGTACATCAACGGCATGAACATCGGGGAGATAGCGGATTTTACGAACGCCATGGCCAATACGGGAGATATAATAAAGTTCGACCGTTCGCCGGTTTTCGATTTCCACAGTCTCGGCGGGGTTCCGGGAAACAAGATCACTCCGATAGTCGTTTCCATAGTAGCGGCCGCGGGACTGATGATACCCAAGCTTTCGTCCCGTGCAATCAGCAGCGCATGCGGAACATCCGATTTCGTGGAAACGTTCTGCGACGTTGCGTTGGACGCGGACAGACTCAAAACAATATCCGAAGAAGTCGGAGGCGTGTTCGCCTGGGGAGGATCGATGAATCTGGCACCGGTGGACGATATGGTGATAAAAATAGAGCACCCCCTCGGTATCAATCCCCGTGCCCAGATGCTTGCGTCGATTATGAGCAAGAAACTTGCCGTCGGCGCTACGCATCTTGTGGTAGACATTCCGACAGGTGCGGGTACGAAAGTCCCGACTCTCGAAGTGGCGCGCGCCTATGCGAGGGATCTGATGGATTTGGGCGAAAAGATCGGCATGCACGTGGAATGCGCCATCACTTATGCTGACCAACCCGTCGGAAATGCAATCGGACCCAATCTCGAAGCGAGGGAATGCATACGCGTCCTCGAAGGATCCCAGCACCCGGCCAGCGTTATCGAGAAGGCATGCGAATGTGCCGGAATAATCCTGGACATCGGAGGAATACCCGACGGCGCCAACAGAGCCAGGGAAATACTTGCTTCCGGAGAGGCCCACAAAAAGTTTATGGAAATCGTGGTTGCGCAGGGTGGCAGTCCCGATCTGAAAGCCGACGATCTCAAACCGGGACAGTTCTCGTTCGACGTGGTATCCGCCAAATCGGGATACATACACGCGATAAACAACAAGGACATCGTAGCAATAGCCAAAGCATCCGGGGCGCCGTCCGATAAGGGCGCAGGGCTTATGGTTCTGAAGAAGAAGGGACAGAGGGTCGAGAAGGGAGACGTTCTGTTTACGATATATGCGGACAACGAGGCAAAACTGAGGCGTGCCAAGGAAACCGCTATGAAGTACCCGCCGATGGACATAGAGGGCATGCTCATAAAACGCATGGGTACGCCCGGAGTAAGGGAATGAACCGCAGGTTTGCGTTCACGGTCGATCTGGACCGTGACGTGAATCTTCCCCTGAAGGGGGAGGCTGCCGCGGGATCTCTGGACCGCGGCCTGGGTACCGGGCCGAGGTTCTCCTCTTCCGAAAAAGGATTGGGAATACTGCTGGATCTGTTGGACGAAATCGGAATCAAAGCTACTTTCTTTGTCGAAGGCAGGACCGCTGAAACGATAGACTGTTCGTGTCTGTCCGGACACTGCATCGGACTGCACGGATACGATCACGAAGATTTGCTTGCACAGGACACGGGCGTTCCGGTAGACCAGAAAGCCGTTCTGACCCGCGGGTTCGAGGCAGTGTCCGACAGGATTTCCGAACCTGTCTGTTTCCGTGCCCCGTATATGAGGGCGGACGAAGATACGATGTCCGTAATATCGTCGCTCGGAATACGCCACGATTCGTCGGTATACCGTCGTATGGACGAGGGATACGGAACTTATCAGACGCATTGCGGAATCGTCGAACACCCGGTTCCGAAATCGAGGGACAGTTCAGGCAAAGTAATCGCCGCATACCTTTGGCCGATGCACGAAGGGAAACGCAGTCCGGAAGATTACATCCGGATGGCTGCCTCCGCAGAATCCGGGGAATTCGTTCTTGCCACGCATACATGGCATATGGCGGAATCGCGCGAAGACGGACCGATGTCCGAAGAACGCATCGTGACCAATGCGGACAACGTACGCAGGGTAATCGGGGGAATTCTGGACGAAGGTTTCCGTCCGTCGACGATAGCCGATTGATTTCAGTCTTCCCGTTCCTGCCGATAAAATTATTATATATTTTCTCGCCATCGAAAGCAAACGATAGTCATGACGGCCAGACTGATACTCGGCAAGGACGTATCCGATGCCATTTACGCTGAACTCAGACAGAGGATAGATGCCCTTAAAGCCAAAGGGGTTACACCCGGACTGGCCGTGGTTTTGGTCGGGGACGATCCCGCATCCAAAGTATATGTGCGCAAGAAAGGAGAGATGTGCGAATCTTTGGGGATGAATTCACTGACAGTATGCATGCCCGAATCGACCACCCAGGAAGAACTGTTGGCAAAAATAGCCGAACTGAATGCGGATCCGAAGGTACATGCGTTTTTGGTTCAGTTGCCGTTGCCCGGACACATCGACGAGAAAGCGGTCATAGCCGCGATAAACCCAGAGAAGGATGCGGACTGTTTCCATCCGTCGAACGTCGGCCGCATGCTCATAGGCGATCCCTGTTTCCTTCCCGCCACGCCCGCAGGCGTCCAGCAGATGCTGCTCAGATCCGGCATAAACACGTCCGGCAAGCACATAGTGGTGGTGGGCCGCAGCAATATTGTCGGAAAACCGATGGCGGCCATGCTGATGCAGAAAGGCCAAGGCGCGGATGCGACGGTTACGGTAGTGCATTCGCGTACGGAGAATCTTGCAGACATCACGAAACAGGCGGATATTCTGATTGTCGGCATGGGCAAACCCCGTTTTATAACGGCCGATATGGTTAAGGAAGGTGCCGTTGTAATAGACGTAGGTACAAACAGGGTCGAAGACCCTTCGTCTCCCAAGGGCAGCAGGCTTGTAGGAGACGTCGATTTCGAGAATGTGAAAGACAAAGTCTCGGCCATAACCCCGGTTCCCGGAGGAGTCGGCCCGATGACAATATGCATGCTGATGGCCAATGCCGTATCGGCGGCCGAGAGGACGATGGAGTGATTATGATGATCGGAGAATGCACGGAACACGGATATTACCGCAACGACGACAACAGAAAGATCTGTCCCGTCTGCGGTGAAGAGGGAAAGTTCATAATGAACGATTTCGAGATAGAGAAAATCGGAAGGATTATGGCTGCTGCCCTCAGGCACGGCAAGTACAATGTCGATCTGGATAACAACGGATACACAACCGTCGGAAGCATCCTCGATGCCGTAAAGTCCCGCAATCCCCGTATGGGATGGCTGAGGCCCAGGCACATAGAGGCCATAGTTATAACCGATCCCAAAGGAAGGTACGAGATTTCCGGCAACAAAATCCGTGCAACATACGGCCACACAGTGGAACTGGACGTTCCGCTGGATTACGACGACGTTCCGGAAGAGCTGTTCTACCCGACTTCCGACGAGGAGGCGGACAATCTGCTGGACAACGGTATCGATCCGTCCGGACGTGCCATGGTTCACCTTTCCCGCACGTATGCGGACGCGAAACGCGCCGGTTCGGTGCACTGCGACGATCCGATTATACTGCTGATCGACGTCGAGCAGGCCGCCGAAGGCGGATGCAGAATAGGCAGGGCATCGAAGACCGTGTATCTCTGCGGCCACGTACCCGCCGAATCTATATATGTGGCCGAACCGGAGGATTATGACACCGAAGCCGCGGACGGCGCCGCGGAAGGAGATGAGTAAGGCATGGTTCAGATCCTCAGGCCGGACGAAGTCCGCGTCAAATACGGCGAGATGTTCTGCCGCGGATTCTTCACAATGGTCGACGAAGAAAACGGTGTTGCGCAGATTGTGGAGAAGTGCGTTGCGCAGGGCCCGGGCGAATGGGACATCGTCAACCGCAGGAGAACCGGCGGAGTTATTACCAAAATAGTCCAAAAATCGGGCGCGCTTGTCATGGATACCGTCATAGGCGAGAAAGAACTCAGTTTCGGACCCGTTTCCGCCGACGTGGGCGGACAGGGACTTCAGGCACTGAAAGTCGAGGGAGACACAGTCCGTACGACGTGGTACGGCATAGCGGGCGCATCGGTCGGTATCGGTGCGTGCATACCTCAATGTCCCGACGTTATCCGTACCGAATATCCGGACGATTTCGCAATAGGCGGTGCGCACAGGGCACACGTCGACATTATAACGCCCAAGCTGGTCCGCGTGATAATAGGCGTGGACGATACGGATACCAAAGAGAAGGGGGCTTCGTGGGTTTCCTCGCTGCGTCTGGGAACGACATGCCCTGTGGGACATTTTCTCGAACATAAAATTATACAGCTGAATCCGAAAGCTCCCAACAAGACCACTAACTGTTGTTCCACGGCCGTTTCTTTTGCGGTCAGAGAGGACGAAATTCCCGCACTCGTGGAATACGCCAGAGATTTCCTGAAGAAAGAATCCTATTCGGACGATACCGTGATGACCGTTTTCAGGGGTCTGAAGATTCCGGACAGCCTCAGAGAATTCGGATGGAGCTGCAAATCCGTTCTGTACAAACCGGAAGACGCCGTTGCGGCCGCCGGCGAAGCAGGTGTCCAGATAATGAGTGTTACAGGCGGTATGGGAGGCGTAATCGGTGCCGTTGCCGCCATAGGATGCTTCGACCTCGGCGAAAAGTCTGCGGGACTTCCAGAGGATTTCCAGTGATACGATGACTCTCACCCATGCGATAAAGGACCGCGCCTATTCGGCATACGAATCCCAGTTGGAAAAAGAGATCAAGGAAGGTCTCATGCCGAAGCATATTGCGGTTATCATGGATGGGAACCGCCGTTATGCCAAGGAGATTCTGAATGCGGAACCGATGGAGGGTCACAGGCTGGGAAGGGCCAAACTGGACGAGGTTCTGCATTGGTGTCTGGAGCTGAACATACCCGTTTTAACATTTTACGCGTTTTCCACGGAGAACTTCAACCGCGACGAGAGCGAAGTCGAGTATCTCATGGATCTTCTGGAAGAATCTCTGTACGATTTTGCCAAGAACGAAGACGTCCACAAGCATAAAGTGGCAATAAGGGTCATCGGCGACCGCGACATGCTTCCCGAGAAGGTTTGCAAAGCTATGGACCATGCGTACGAAGTCACCAAAGATTACGACAGCAAAATACTGAACATGGCCATAGCCTACGGCGGCCGTCAGGATATTGCCATGACCGTCAAGGGAATAGCCCAGGACGTACTTGACGGCAAGATTGCGGTGGACGACATAACCGAGCATCTCATATCCACAAGGATATCCACTTTGGGATTGCCGGACCCAGATTTGGTGATCCGCACGTCCGGGGAGATACGCATATCCAATTTCCTGCTGTGGCAGATTGCATACTCCGAACTGTATTTTACCGACGTGTTCTGGCCTGATTTCAGATACATAGATCTGCTGAGAGCCATACGCACCTATCAGAAACGTATGAGACGCTTCGGGGAGTGAACCATGGGTTACGATGTGATTTTCCTTCACGCCCCCAGCGTTTACGATTTTCGTAAGAAACCGATATTTTATGGACCGGTCAGCGATGTGATCCCTTCGTCTCCCGTGTTCGAAATGTACCCTATGGGATTCATGACCATATCCGCGCATCTGGAAGCGGCGGGTTTCAAGACAAGGATAGTAAACATCGCCGTTCAGATGCTTCAGAGCGAAAAATTCGATGCCGAACGCAAAATTTCCAAACTGAACGCCAGGATGTTTTGCATCGATCTGCATTGGATGCCCCACGCACACGGTGCTTTGGAATTGGCAAAATTGGTGAAGAAATACCATCCCGACGCCCTGGTGGAATTCGGAGGACTGACTTCGTCGTATTTTTACGACGAACTCATACGCAGACCCGAAGTCGATCTTGTAATGCGCGGGGACACAACCGAAGTTCCCACCGTAAAATTGATGACGGCTTTGGAGAAGGGCAGAGATCTGTCGGAAGTGCCGAATCTTGTGTGGAAAGACCGCAACGGCAAAATCCACGACAACAGTCTGACATATTCGCTGACCTCTTTGGACGAAATCATATTCGATTACGGTTCTATGATTAAAACCGTCATGAGAAACATGCACATTTCCGATGCGCTGCCTTGGTTCGGGTGGGACAAACTTCCGCTGACATCGGTATTTACCGTAAGGGGATGTTCCATAAACTGCGCCGAGTGCGGAGGTTCCCATTATGCCAACGGAAAGGTGGTCTGCAGGAAGGCTCCCGCATTCAGAAGTCCAGAGAAACTCGCCGAAGACATAGATATGATCCAGTCGTATCTGGACACGCCCGTGTTTATAGTCGGCGATCTTCGCCAGCAGGGTATGTCCTATGCGGAACGTTTTCTGAAAGAATGCAGGGAACGCAGGATAAAGAACCATGTAGTCATAGAGCTGTTCAACGGAGCGGCTCCGGAATATTTCCGCGAAGTCGACAAATCGTTCGAGGGCGGGTGGTCTATAGAGTTTTCTCCCGACTCGCATGACGAGGCCGTAAGACTGGCTCTCGGAAAGGGATATACCAACGAAGCAATCGAAAAAACCATACCCGCGGCGTTTGACAGCGGATGCAGCAGGTTTGATCTGTTTTACATGAACGGTCTGCCGTTTCAGGACAGGGAATCGTCTTTGAACAGTGCCAGAGCTTCCAAGCACCTTTGGAGTTTGGTAGGCAGGGACGATAATCTGTTCATATATAATGCGCCGTTCGCACCGTTTGTCGACCCCGGAAGCAGGGTATTCGAGGAACCAGAGAAATGGGGATACAGGCTCCGTGCCAAAACTCTCGAGGAGCACAGGGTACTTTTGGACAATCCGTCGTGGAAGCATGTTCTTTCGTACGAAACAAAGTGGATGTCGCGTGACGACGTTGCCGAAATATCGTATGATGCGGCAATAATTCTTGCCAAGTGCGAGAACGAAGCCGGACGTATCGACGGCAGCACGTGTGCGCAGCGTTGCGAGAGAACCGAGTTTGCGCGCGAACTGATGCACAAAGTGGACGGTATTATGAATATTGCGGATCCCGAAGAGAGAAATGCGCGTTTGTGGGAGACCAAAGACGAAGGTTCCCGTATGATGAATTCAACGGTCTGCAACAAAAAGGATTTGGATTGGGATGCGGGCTCCATCTGGAGCAACGCACCCCGTGTGGCATGCGGACTGATAAAATCCGTGTTCAGACGCTGATCAGTCCTTGTTGCTCATTATGCGCGATTTGGCAATTGTATTGTCTACCGCGGCAATCATTGCGGAGCGCAATCCCTTGTCCTCCAGGGTTTTTACGCCGACTATGGTTGTGCCTGCGGGAGAGCAGACCTCATCTCTGAGCTGACCGGGATGTTTTCCCGTTTCCAAGACCATTTTTGCCGCACCGAGCATAGATTGTGCGGCGAGTTTGACAGAATCGGTGCGGCTCAGCCCGTTCAGGACTCCGGCATCGGCCATGGCATCGATTATCAGATACATGAACGCGGGAGAGCTGCCCGCAATACCTGTTATCGCATCCATGTATTCTTCCGGAACTTCAATGGCCAGTCCCGTGGATTCCAATATTCTGGCTATGTATTTTTTATCCGTTTCGCTGAATCCGTTGCCGCAGGTGTATCCCATGGCCCCTTCCAAAACCATGCAGCAATGGTTGGGCATAACCCTTACAACCTTAGAATCTGGCACATATTCCTGAAGGGTGTTGAGCGTAAGTCCCGCCACTATGCTTATCAGGGTCTGTTCCGGAGAGAACGAAACTCCCGGTTCGGAGAATACTCCGGATACGTGTTTGGGTTTGACGGCAAGTACGACGAGATCGGCCGTTCCAACAACTTCTGCGGCCGAGCGATAGGTATCGATTCCGTAGGTCTCTTTCACATGATCCCTGGTTTTGGCACTCGGGGCACACGCGACAATTTCTTCTTTGGCGAAAATACCCTTTGCAATCAGCCCGCCGATCAGGGCTTCGGCCATTTTTCCCGCACCGATGAATGCGATTTTCTTATCCATGGGCATGCCGATTGCCGTGCGGATTATTAACATGATGCACGCGCACGCGCGTCGCGCGTCCCTAATAATAAAAAGCGGGATGCAACCTTTATGTACTAACACACCATCCGCAAGACCCAATGTCACTAATTGTGTACTACATGCCATTAGCGATTGTGAGCCTCATCGCGCTCGGATTCGCCCCATTGGCATGGTGGGCATCAAGGTTCGTTAGGCCTACTCATCCCACTCAGTGGATGGAATCCACCTACGAGTGCGGTTCAGAGCCTATCGGAGATGCTCATGTCCAGTTCAGGTTCCAATACTACACCTTCGCGCTGATCTTTGTGGTATTTGACCTGGTGGCGACATTCCTCATGCTCTGGGCTGTAGCGTTCACGGGATTATCCATGACGGCCAAGACCATGATGATCGTCTTCTTCGGAATTCTTATTCTCGGAGTATGCTACGCTCTGAAAAAGGAGGAAACCGTATGGATATGAGCTTATACCCCCATGCAGTCGCGATGAGTGCTGACGAGTTCATGTCATGGTCCAACGCCATGATCAATGACTTGCTCAGCTCAGGAACGAAAAAAACCATCGACGAGCTTACCGGACCCATTTGGTCCTGGGCAATGAAGAACTCAATGCACCCTCTGCACTGGGGTCTTGCATGCTGCGCTCTCGAGATGGCCGCTGCTTCTGCACCCAGATATGATGCCGAGCGTTACGGTATGATTTACCGTTCTTCGCCCAGGCAGACCGATATCCTCCTCGTCAACGGATGGATTTCCAAGAAAATCCGTCCCGACCTCAGGCGTCTTTACGAGCAGATCCCCAACCCCAAATGGGTTGTCGCGATGGGCGAGTGCGCCATTTCCGGAGGACCTTGGTACGATTCTTACAACACCGTACAGGGACTCGACCAGATTGTTCCCGTGGACGTATACATCCCCGGATGCCCGGCCAGACCCGATGCAATGATTGACGGATTCATGCTTCTCCAGAAGAAAATCGAGAGTTACTTCAGGAGAGGAGCCTTCATGGAGGATCTCTGATGGACGAGACCGTTTACCAGAAACCCACCGAAGAGGAAATCGTTTCTGCTCTGAAAACAAACTGCCCCTGCGTCAATGTCACCAAGACCGAGACCCGCAGAGTATATGCAACTGTTCCCAGAGAGAATCTCTTCAAAGTCTGTCAGTACATCCAGAAGTACCTGACCTTCGAGCACTGCTCGACAGTCATCGGTGTCGATTACGTCGACCACCTCAGCACAGTGTACCACCTCACCAATTACTACAACGGCGTCATGATCGAGCTTACTGCGGACATTCCCGCGGACGATCTCCACATCGATTCCGTTACTCCTATCTGGGAGGGTGCGAACTGGCACGAGAGGGAGACATACGAACTGTTCGGAATCATCTTCGACGGTCACCCCAGACTGGAGAGGCTGCTCACACCCGAGACTTATCAGTTCTTCCCGTTCAGGAAATCGTACAAGCTCAGGGGGTCCGAGTGATTATGACAGATTCAATTGTTCCCGTACAAGAGATGGAAGAGAAGATGAAGACCGACAAGATGTGGCTCATCATGGGTCCCCAGCATCCTTTCTCCCACGGTCTCTGGACACTCAAAGTTCAGGTCGACGGAGAAATATGCGTGGACGCAGATCCTATCGTCGGATACCTTCACCGCGGATGGGAAAAAGAGGCAGAGAACAGGACATACCCCAAAATCATTCCGATGGCGGACCGTCTTTGTTATGCGGCTTCCATGACCTACACCCACCTTTACTGTATGACAGTAGAGAAGGCACTGGGTATCGACATTCCCGAGAAAGCGAAATACATCAGAATCGTCGCAGACGAAGTCTGCCGTATCCAATCCCACCTTATGTGGCTGGCTGCAGTGGGTACCGACCTCGGTAACCTGACTGTGTTCCTCTGGTGTATGAGGGAAAGGGAATACTTCCTCGATCTCAACGTTAAGCTCTGCGGAGCCAGGATGACTACCAACTACCCCCGTATCGGAGGAGTCAGGAACGACACCACCGAACTGTTCGACAGAGACATCATCAGATGCTGCGACAGGTTCGAGAAAGCACTGTGGGAAATCATCGCCCTTATCGATGATTCTTCAATCTTCGTATCAAGGATGAAGGGAATCAGTTACCTCACGCGCGAGCAGTGTGCCAACCTCGGTCTCACTGGTCCCGCCATGAGAGGATGCGGAGTCGATTTCGATATCCGTCGCGACGATCCCTACGACAATTACGACAAGGTTGATTTCGAAGTACCTGTCCTCAAAGAAGGAGACAGCTATGCCAGATACATGATCCGTATCGAGGAGATGTTCCAGTCTTGCGACATCATCAGGCAGGCAGTCCAGAAGATTCAGGCACTCGGAAAGAACGCACCCTACAGGATAAAGACGCCTTCGCAGGTCCCCGCCGGAACCACGTTCACCAGGCTCGAGGATCCCCGCGGAGAATCTCTTATGTACCTTGTATCGGACGGAACCGACAGGCCTTACAGGCTTAAAGTGCGCAGTCCGATTTTCACGAACGTATCTACATCCAAAGCCATGGCGGTAGGATGCAGGATTGCCGATGTTCCGGCTATTCTCGCTCAGATCGACATGTGTCTCGGTGAGACCGACAGGTGATTCAGATGGCAACAGAACACATTTACAAATCTTTGTCTGACTGGATCGACTGGAACGGCGTTGCCGGCCACATGATGAGCAACCCCTACTACCCGTTCGGCGATACCTACAACCTGCCTTTCGACATGGCATGGAAACTGTGGGACATCATCGGCGGAACCATAGCATGGCTCATCAACCTCATCTGGGACGGAAACCCCATCTCCACCTGGCTGATGTGCGATGCGACGATGACTTTGATGTCGCTCATCATCTTCATGCTCCTCATCTTCATCGTGGTGTTTGTGTGTACGCTGATATCGCTGTGGATGGAGCGTAAGTGTCTCGGTAGGATGATGGACAGACGCGGTACCATGGTGGGTCTCAAAGGATTCCTCCAGTGTGTCGCAGACGGTCTCAAGACCTTCATGAAAGAGAACACCATCCCCAAGAAAGTCGACAAGATGACTTACATGTGGTGCGTCTCGCTTATCGTGGGTGTATCCGTTCTGGTCGCCTGTATGATCCCTCTGTCCCAGAGGTGGTTCGTCGTCGATTACGGATCCGGACTTCTCATAGTTATGGCGTTCTACGCACTGGCACCGTTCTTCATCCTTGTTTCGGGATGGGCTCAGAACAACAAATACTCCCTTATCGGAGGTATGAGGGCAGCGGAACTTATGATTTCATATGAGGTTCCTATGCTCATTATGATCGGTACCACCGCACTTCTCGCAGGCAGTGTCAACATCGGTGACATCGTCAATGCACAGAACGAAACCATGTGGTACTTTATCCCCCAGATCATCGGTTTCATCACCTTCTTCTTCTGCGCCACAGCAGAGGCCGAGCGTACTCCTTTCGATATCGCGGAAGCAGAGGCGGAACTCGTCGAAGGATGGCAGACCGAATACGCAGGTATGAAATGGGGTCTCATCATGCTGGCAGATTATTTCAGAGGATACGTTTCCTGTGCAATGGTCGCTATCATGTATCTCGGCGGATGGACTCTGCCCTATATCGGCGACACGTTCATGCCCGAACTGATTTTCCTCGCAAAGGCTTGGTTTGTCTTCTTCCTGATGATTCTCGTAAGATGCGCCCTTGCCCGTGTCAGGACAGATCAGATCCTCAACATCGGATGGAAAGTTTTCATGCCCCTGTCCGTTATCAACTTGGTTATAGCCATCCTGCTTAAGACCGGAGGTGTCTTCTGATGGCAATGAAATATCTTGACAAATATCCGAAGAATCTGGCAAAGAGCCTGTGGGTAATCAAACCCTGCTGGGCAGTCATGAAACTGTTCATCAAGACCATCATCCACAGACCTGTCACGGTTCTGTATCCTTATGAGAAGGAGTGGATTCCCGAGAACTACCGCGGACGTCCCGGACTTATCTTCGACAAGTGCGTCTCCTGCGGTATGTGCGTCCGTATGTGCCCCACGGCTTGTATCAAGCTCATCGAGGTCAGCGACGACGAAGGAAAGCCGGTCATGAGGCCTCAGGTCAACATCGGCAGATGCGCCATGTGCGGTTACTGTGCCGAGTACTGCCCCGTGGATGCTATGACGGTCACTCCCGAATACGAGCTCGCAGAATACACCAGGTACGATCTTCTGTACGGTCCCCGCAGGCTTAACTACCCCGGAACCACAGACGGAATGAAAGTCAAACTGGAAGTTACCCTGCCTTCCGATATCGAAGCCGGACACCCCGAGAGGCGTGTCAGTGCGTTCGCCGTGGACAGGCCCGAGCTCATTGACAGCAAGTGCATCGGTTGTAAGAAGTGCGCCAAAGTCTGCCCCGTGAACGCCATCGAAATGGTCGAGAAGGGAGTCAACGAGAAGGGAAGGCCCGTAATCCGTCCCGTCGTAGACATGCACAAGTGCATTGCATGCAACAACTGTGTCGATGACTGTCCCAAGGATGCTCTCAAGATTAAGGAGGTGCTCTGATGGGAATCATTAATGATGCAGTGGATTTCGTTTGGGGAGGCATCAAGGATGTCGGTTGCTATCTGCTCGACAACCTGGATCTCGTGGCGTTCCTCATACTGGCGTTCATCGCCGTTCTGGCCGCACTCAAAGTCGTCCAGGACAAAGAGGTCATTCACAGTGCGTTCTATCTCGCTCTCGTGTTCCTCTGTGTGGGATTCGTTTACTTCTTCCTCGAAGCAGAATTCATTGCTGTAGTACAGCTGCTCGTGTACGTCGGTGCTATCACCATCCTGTTCGCGTTCAGCATCATGCTTACGAGAAGGTACATTATGAAGAAAGGAGGAGACTCCGATGAGTAAGAGAATGATTATCGGTGCCGTCGTATCGGTTGCCCTTCTTGCGGTCTTTATCGCCGGAATCGTCACTGCCGACTACAACAGCGCATACGATGAACCCAACGGTGTTCCTTCGGGAATGGGCGCGGGTGCCGGAGAAGGAGAAATCTTCGAGGGCAACGGAGACCTCAAAGAGGATTCGCTCGCATATTCCATTTTTGAGGAGCACGCCTTCGTCCTGATTCCGTTGGCCGTTCTGATGTTCGGTGCGATGATCGGCGGAGTCTGTATTTCGAGAGAGGAGGTTGAAGAGGAATGATTCCGATCGAATTCTTCCTGGCTCTCGGAGCTATCCTGTTCGTCATCGGTGCCTACGGCGTCCTGACAAAAAGCAACGCAATCATCGTCCTGATGTGCATCGAGCTTATGCTCAACGCAGCCAACATCAATTTCATGACCTTTGCAGGATTCTATCCAAATGGAGTCATCGGACAGACTTTCGTCATCATGTCCATCTCCGTCGCTGCCGCGGAAGTAGCGGTAGGTATCGCTATCCTGCTCAACGCATACAAGGTCAGGAAGACTACGGAACTCGACGATGATGCTCTCACAACCATGAGGTGGTAAGAATGTTCCTAGAGTATACTTGGCTCGTCCCCTTCATCCCCATGATGTGTTTCCTCATCATAGGCATCATCGGACAGAAGGTGCCCGAGAAAGGCGGACCCATTGCGATTCTGGGAGCACTCATCCCGTTCATCCTTGCGGTCCTGATTACATACGAGTACATCACCGGCGATCTGTATACTGCCGGCAAAGCATACGAGATGTCCATCGAATGGTTCTCGATTCCCGGAGGTTTCACCCTCAACGTGGGAGTTTACGTCGACGGTCTCACCTGTATGATGATGCTGTTCTCCTCGTTCATCTCCACTCTGATTTTCATCTATTCTATCGGATACATGGGAGACCAGGGAGGAAGAAAGAAGAGATACTACGCAGAAGTTTCCATGTTCCTTAGCGGAATGCTCGGACTTATCGTATCCAGCAACTTCCTCGAGATGTTCATCTTCTGGGAAGTTATGGGTCTCTGTTCGTACCTCCTGATCGGATTCTGGTCCTTCAGGCACCCCGACGGAGATGCCGCATCCGCAAACGCTGCATCCGCAGCAAAGAAGGCATTCCTTGTCACCAGACTCGGAGATGTCTGTTTCATGGCAGGTCTGTTCATCCTGCTCGGTCTTTTCCAGAGTCTCGATTATACCATGCTGTTCAACGCAGGCAAAATTGCAGAGGTCAAACTTGCCAATCCTGACTTGCTTACGCTCGCTATGCTCCTGCTCTTCGGAGGAGTTATCGGTAAATCCGCACAGTTCCCTCTGCACGACTGGCTTCCCGACGCGATGGCTGGACCTACGACCGTTTCGTCTTTGATCCATGCCGCGACAATGGTTAAGGCAGGAGTTTACCTCGTCGCAAGGGCATTCCCTCTGTACGTACAGAACGCAGATGTTATGCTGTTCGTCGGTATCATCGGAGGAGTTACCGCATTCATCGCGGCAACCATGGCCCTCAACAACATGAACATCAAGAGAGTTCTCGCTTACTCCACCATCTCCCAGTTGGGATACATGATTCTCGGTCTCGGTGCCGGAGGATATCTTGTATGCATGGGAATGAACGAGAGCAACCCCGAGCTCGTCGCTGCCGGTATTGCCGGATTCGTCGCAGGCTGCTTCCACATGATGAACCACGCTTTCTTCAAAGCACTCCTGTTCATGTGTTCCGGATCGGTCATTCACAGTGTCGGAACCGAGGATATGCGCCTCATGGGCGGACTCGGAAAGAAGATGAAGGTTACCTCCATCACAATGCTGCTCGGATCTCTGTCCATTGCCGGATTCCCGTTCTTCAGCGGATTCTGGTCCAAAGATTTGGTTCTCGACTATGCATTCGAAGCGGGAGACCACAACGTTTGGTTCCTCGTACTTTGGATTCTCGCAGTCGTTACCGCTTTCATGACCGCATTCTACATGTTCCGCATGTGGTTCATGACCTTCATGGGAGAGGAAGGCGCCAACGCCAAACACTGCCACCACGAGAACAAGATCATGACTACTCCTTTGATTGTCCTTGCAGTCTTTGCCGTAGGAAGCGGATTCCTTATCATGTGCGGACTCGACAAGCTGCTCAGTACCGCCCCTGCTACGTTCTTCAAAGCTTACTTCTTGAGTAACCCATCCTATGATGCAATAATCAACCACGGCTTCGAGTACGTTACGGAACTCTTCACCAACTGGAAGACTTACCTGACAATCGTCCTTGCGTTGGTCGGTATCGGAATCGCATACCTCATGTATGTCAAGAAGACCATCGATCCCGCAAAGTTCAACAACAACGGAAACTCCTGGCTTTACAAGGCACTCAACAAGCGCTGGTGGTTCCCCGATCTGTACAACCAGATCTCCTGGAAGTTCGGATACGGAGTCGCACGCGGTGTCGAGTATGTGGACAGACAGGTTATCGACGGTACCGTCAACGCCCTTTCCGGAGCAGTTGTCGGCAGCGGAGATGCACTCAGCAAAGTTCAGACCGGACACGTTCAGGATTATTCCTCGATCGTTCTCCTCGGAGTGTCTGTGCTGTGTGTTCTGTTCCTTGCCATTGCCATGATCATGGGAGGTTACTGAAATGGATGCACCGATTCTTTCACTGCTCATTCTGGTCCCCCTGATCGGAACCATAATCACGCTCTTCATGGGCGGATCCAGACAGAAATACGCTAAGTTCGTGGCGATGGCATTCTCGCTCATCACGCTCTTCCTCTCGCTGTACGTCCTTATGTCGGACGATATGGGAGCACTCGGAGAGAGCTACGAATGGATTAAGACAAACTCGGTCATTATCAACTATGCACTCGCGGTTGACGGACTGAGTATCCTGATGGTCGTTCTCACAGCCATCCTCGTACTCTTGGTTGTCATATTCACTTCGCAGGACCACGAGGTTGAAGAGGACAGGCCCAACTACTACTACACCCTGCTCCTTGCCATGGAAGTAGGACTGATGGGAGTCTACCTTGCGGCAGACTACTTCCTGTTCTACGTCATGTGGGAAGTAACTCTCATCCCCATGTACTTCATGATCTCCTGGTACGGAGGACCCCGCAGACACTATTCTGCAATCAAGTTCTTCATCTACACCCACGTGGCATCGCTCGTTATGCTCATCGGTATCTTCGGACTCGGATTCGAGGCCGCAACATACAACGGAGGAGTTGTCAACTTCTCCTTCGAGTTCATCAACGAGACAATCAGGAACCACGCAGCCGAGGGATTCCAGGCACTCATGTTCGCTCTGCTCTTCTTCGGATTCATGGTTAAGATGCCCGCAGTACCGTTCCATACCTGGCTGCCCGATGCGCATACCGAGGCACCTACCGGAGGATCCGTTCTTCTGGCAGGAGTTATGCTTAAGATGGGATCCTACGGTATCATCCGTATCTGCCTCGAGGCTCTGCCCGACGGAGCTAAGTACTGGCAGTGGGTCATCATCGCAATCGCCATCGTCTCAATCATCTACGGTGCGTTCGCATGTATCGCCCAGAAAGATCTCAAGAAGATGGTTGCATTCTCGTCCATCAGCCACATGGGAATGGTTATGCTTGCCATCGGAACTCTTTCCAGCGCAGGAGTCACGTTCGCCATCTTCCAGATGTTCGCACACGGTCTCGTCACCGGAATCCTGTTCATGGTGTGCGGTATGACCGGACACAAGGTCGGTACCAGAGAGATTCCTCTGCTCGGAGGACTCGCCGGAAGGATGCCTATCTACGCTACCTTCATGATGATCGGATTCATGGCTTCTCTCGGACTTCCCGGACTCGTAGGATTCTGGGGAGAGTTCGGAGTTATCTTTGCGTTCTATGAGTTCATCAACGCCGAAGGCATGATCTGGATGCTTCTGTTCTGCATGCTGTCCCTCATGCTCACCGCAGGATACTACCTGTGGGCTATGCAGAGGACTCTGTTCGGACCCGAAACAACCAAGATCGACATGAACAAGGCTCACGATGTCAGCTTTACCGAAGCTCTTGCTCTCGGTGTCCTCGTGGTTCTCGTCGCACTCTTCGGAGTATGGCCCGACGCTGCTCTGACATTCATTGAACCCTACGCCGAATTCGCCGGAGGTCTGTTCTTATGATAGATGCAATCAGTAACATGTTCGGAGAGTACACAGCACTCGTTCCGATGATCTTCCTGATCGTCGGAGCGTTGCTGGCTCCCGCTGTTCAGCTTATGACCAAAAACAGAACGGCCACCTGGGCATTCTCCCTCGTCATGGTCATTCTGTCCATGGTATTCAACATCCTGATGATGACCGATTACGGAGGAGTCGACGCTTACAAAGGCACATGCCTCGGAGTAGCATACAACGCATATTCCGGAGTCATGATTCTGCTCTTCCAGATTGTCCTGTTCCTTGCCGTTCTCGTATCCAACGAGAGTGTCGAGACTACCAGGCTCCATGTCGGTGCATACTACGCACTGCTCATGGGCGCAGCACTCGGTATGATGGTCGTGGTTTGCTCCAACGACCTGATTACAATCTTTGTCGGTGTCGAGCTTACGAGTATCTCTTCGTATGCCGCAGTATCGATGAAGAGGAACGACTCCAGGGCTGCCGAAGCAGCCGTCAAGTACGTCGTCATCGGTGGAATGTCTACCGCTCTGACCCTCTACGGTATCTCTATGATTTACGGTCTGGCTCACACCACCGTTATCTCCGATATCTATGTAGATGAGATTTCCATAATGTACATCATCGGTTTGATCTGCATGATTGCAGGTTACGGTTTCAAGATTGCAGCCGTTCCGTTCCACATGTGGGCCCCCGATGTGTACGAAGGATCCGCAACACCCGTTTCGCTGTTCCTGGCAACCGGTTCCAAGAAGATGGGTCTGGCAGTGTTCTTCCAGATTTTCCTTGTACTGTTCATCGGAGCCAGAGTCTGTGCCGGACAGGAAGAGGTTCAGTATGTCTTCGCGATTATCGCGGCATTTACCATGACCGTCGGTAACGTTGTTGCCATCGCACAGTCCAACATCAAGAGAATGCTTGCCTACTCGTCTATCGCTCAGGCAGGTTACATCCTGATTGTTATGGCCGTCATGAGCGAGTACGCCACATCCGCAGGTATCTTCCACATGTTCACCCACGTGTTCATGAAGGGAGGAGCATTCCTCGTTGTAGGTGCACTTATCTGTGCCGGTGTCGGCGAGAAGATCTCTGATTACAGAGGACTTGCAAAGAGGGCCCCCCTCCTTGCGGCAGCAATGATGCTGTTCCTGTTCTCCCTGGCAGGTATTCCGCCTCTCGCAGGATTCACATCCAAGTTTTTCCTGTTCTCCGGTGCTATTGCCGGACCTGCAGGAGGAGTGGCTTCCCAGTGGGTCTGGCTGGCTCTCATTGCCATCCTGAACTCCGCAATCTCCCTGTACTACTACGCACGCGTAGTCAAGGCAATGTACATCGAGAAGGGAACCAGCTGCGAGAAGATTGCTGTGCCCAAGACATTCGTCTTGGCAATCTTGATCTGTGTAGTATTCGTCATCGTTCTGGGAGTTTACCCCCAGCTTCTGTACGGATTCTGCGAGAACGCAGCAGCAATACTGTTCCACTAAATCATTTCATGAAACCTTTTACCCGTTTCCGGGTGTTCGGAGACGGGGTAATTCAATTATTTTCACATTTCAACCGGTTTTGATATTTTCACGCGTACGGTGCATCCTCATCGGTCATTGTACGGCCGTCAAATGCAGATTGTTTGTTTCGGATCAGTTTTGTATTTTTGTAAAGTCCCTAGGAAAAGTTGCACGAGACGGTCAAAAGTCCCTAGGAAAAGTTGCACGAGACGGTCAAAAGTCCCTAGGAAAGATTATTATGAGTTATATGGGGAAAGGAAATGTTAGTAGTCGTGTGTATCGAACGGCCTTCACATTTTGATATTTTTAGTTCTGTCAATAATTTTTCGTTTTTAGATATCGAGTCTACGTATTGCGGAAAATGATTATGAAATCTTTCATTGAAGTTATCAATTATGATTATCTTATATGAATATGATTAAAATAGGTTCCATAGCATTTTAAGCATATTGTATTTTACAATTAATTTACAGTAAATGTAAAGTATTTAACATAATATGTTATTGTATTATTATGCTAGAAAATAAAGTTTCAATCAGAGAAATCATTGGAGAAAATATTTCTCTCTCTAAATTTGCAAAGAGTTTGAATATTTCTCGTCCTACGCTTTACAAGTATATGGATGCGTACGATGTGGGAAATGTCGAGTGTATTCCCGATAGTGTATTGAAGACATTCGATAGAGTTTCTAGTGAAAAATCAAAAAAGAGTCTTCATATCTATTTTAATGAAATGTATGAAAATTATGTTCGTACAAAAGAGAGAAGAATGCGCAATAACCCTGTTCCTCCTGATATTGCAGAGATAGTAGATAATGAGAATCTCAGTGTAAAAGATATTGATCTCATGATTGAAAAAGCCAAGAAGCATAAAAAGAGATTATTAGAAAGAGAATTCGTAGACGAAGATGAAGTTAATTCTGTTACTAAAGATATCCATGATTTGGAATACACCCGCGAGATGGTTGAAAAAAGACGGTGTGAAAATCGTTTTATTTTAATTAGATATGATTTGTGGACTGCATGTATTGGATCCACAGAATCTGATACAGTCGATTTTGATGAAGAAACAGAAATGGAAATGCCTGGTTTGGAAACAAAATTTCGTTTTTACATGGCAAAGGCGCAATGCGGTTATACTCTTTTTTTCTACAATGATTCCGAAGGAGATAATGTAGAATTACAGTTATTAACGGGCCCCAGGGAAGATTATACAGAAAATATAATGGGAGTCTTTTATCCTGAACCGGGAATGAAATTTATTCGAATACCGGATCTTTTCGACGAAGATACGGGAGATTTTTTTAGATTCAGGATAATTAGATCCAGGGATGGAATTATTTTGAATACAGCCATTGGTAAATTTACTTTTTAACCAGGGTGTAAATTATGGCGCACAATAGAAGATTTAACTGGGGGCATGTGTATTTATTAACTGATTTAAAAGATAAGGTTTTTGTAGATGAGCCTGCCGTGTGCGTAGGGAGGAAAGATTATGATGAAAACTGTCCGAACATGTGTGCTGTATGCGGTCAACCATTAAAATCTACTAACTACAGCTCATTTTGTATGAGGGGTATCGACGGTCATTTTTTAGATGTGATGATTGGTTCGGGTTGTATCAAAGAGAGAATCAGAGAAAAAGAAACAGACATTTACGACACAAGCCCCTATAATGCACTAAAAATGGCAATGAGTGAATTTCCAACAACAGGGCGCTGGTATGGTACATTCCTCCATCACTGTATTGCTAAACCATATGTGAGAAACAAGAAAATTATAGACTGCTGGGACAACTCCATTCTAAAGCTTCCTGGTGTCAGATATATCATAGATACAATTGACAATCTTTGTGATGCTGATTGGAGTCTGGATGCTGAGATGAGGCTTGATTGCGGAAATATCGATCTTCTTGCAACTCATCCGGATAAGGGCACAGTGGTGTATGATTGGAAATCGGATCTTTGTTTTGACAACGTTGAGACGTATAGAAATCAAATCAATCTCTACATGTCTGAATTAAATAAAGCTGGCTATAGAAGAATTAGCGGCTATATTTTATGGATCAGAGATAAGAGGAAAGAAGAAGTGCCCTTCACAGGCATTCATCTTGAAAGTAATTCTTTGGACGCGCGTAGCAAGACATATTCATTTCCTATTAAATGTACTCTTACTATCGAAATGAATGGTGGCATTGGCATTAGGAAAAAGAAAATGACTGAGTACAGTCATCATCGCACTTACGGAGATCAAGTTGGATTTTACATTTCCTTAGTAGATTTATATAAGCCTGGTTATGAGCTAGCATATTTTGAAGCATCACCGTACAGAGATGGCGAGCGTGAGCAGTTAATTGCTGAATATGAAATTGAAAACGGATTCTGGGTTAATTTCATATGTTCTAAAAAGAGACGCCTTTTCAATTTAGTAGCATACTGGAAGAAGAAACGCCCTTATTTGTGCTCAGTCGTATTGAAGAAAACTGTCAACAATCGGTGCCACACATTTGCATTCTTTCAATCAATGTCAAAAATTAATGAAGAAAAGAAAGATTATGTCGAATTAGATGTATCAGAAATTAATCGTAAACTTGAGAATTCTGTAATTACTTATGCTATTTTTACAGATGAATCCAAGTCTGTAAAAATAGAATGGGATTCCAAAGAACTTCAAAATGGAATGAAGCTTTGTGTTCCTCTTATTAATGAATGTTGTCATATTGAATTGGAGATTGATGTTGTTACAAAATTAAAGAAAAAGAAAGAAACAGTCTCTGAGAGTAAACTTCTAAAACAAAATGAAACGGAATTTAACTCTAAAAATGAGTATGTAGATTTTTCGTTTATAAGTAAAGAAATATTTTATCCTGAAAATCCAGAAGAGAAAGATTTTGCCGAGATGCATTTTACGCCTGGACGTATCTATGAGTCCGGAAAAAAGTTTTACGGCATATACAAACGTGTCGAATCAGAGAAACCAAACGCTGTTGGTAAAGTCGATGTGGCAGAGGTGGATTGTACCGGCAGGAAAATTTCAAAACTCACATGGAGACATATATACACAACACGTTGTGGAAAAGAATACATTTATGATTTAACAAATATAGAATGGAAAATCTATACAAAGAATGTACTTGTGGGACTTTCTCCATACGGTATGGATCGTTGGGGTGTTTGAGTCACATCTTATTAATCGAGAAAGCATGCATTCTATGGTTGGGGCATTTTAGATTAACTCTTCGTGATAAAATTGAAGTTAGCACCCATCAAATCAGAAAAAATGAAACATCCAATCCGAACGATTAAGTACCACACGTTTATAATCGTGTGATGGTAGAGCCTTGGCATTCTTGTATCGATACGGAGCTCAGCGATGTTGAGAAGCTTATGATGAGCAATCTTGACTCGGATAACGCCGAACTCACGGAGATGTGCCGCTATGTTGTCGGAGCAGGCGGTAAGAGGCTGAGGCCTTCGTTATGCATCCTTTCATATTATATGTGCAACGGAAAGAAACCTTCTATTCCGATTCAGATAGGATCGGCGTTTGAGATTGTTCACAGTGCGACGCTGATTCATGACGATATCAACGACATGGGAGAGATAAGGCGCGGTCGCAAGACGCTCCATAAAGCATACACCACCAGCAAAGCTATAGTAGCCGGAGATTACATGTTTGCAATCGGATTCCGTCTGCTGGCAGATGTGGCCCCTCAGGTTGTAGGTTACATCGTAGATGCTTCTTCTTCGATGGGTTCGGGCGAGTTCATACAGAAAGATTACGAACATGCCGTGAACGTTACCGAAGACGAGTATGTAAAAATCATCACCGGAAAAACCGCCAAGCTGTTTGAGGCAGCCGCCAAATCCGGTGCAGTTGTGGCAGACGAGGCATCTATGGAGAAAGTGGATGCTTTGGGTTCGTTCGCACACGATTTGGGCCTTGCATTCCAGATAGTCGATGATACACTTGACGTTACCGGAGATCCGAATTCCACGGGGAAAGCCGTCGGAACCGATTTGCTCGAGGGCAAACCCACTCTGCCCGTCATATATGCCATGCAGAATCCTGCCATGGGTAAACGCGTCTCGGAATTGTTTGAAAAACCCGAGACAACGTTGGACGATGTCAAAGAAGCACTGTCACTGATACGTGCTACCGATGCGGTCTCAAGATGTATTTCCAAGGCTAAGCAGTTTGCATCCAGAGCATGCGAGCATTTGGCCATATTCCCGGATTCTGTATACAAGAGGTCTATGTTGTCTCTGGCAGATTACATTGTCTGTCGTAACAGGTGATTTCAATGACCGAACACACGGATGTAGATGTGCTCGTTGTAGGATCGGGTCCCGCAGGAAGTACGGCGGCAAGGTTTGCTGCAGAGAGCGGTGCCGACGTGATGGTAATTGAAAGACGTTCCAAAGTCGGAGTACCCGTCCGCTGCGGGGAGTTCATGCCCGGTCTCGGAGAAATCAAGGACATGTTTCCCAATCTGAACGATGCGGAATCCTTGTTCGATATTCCCGACAGGCTCCGCTGTCTGGACATAAAAGGGATTAAGCTCGTCGATCCCAAGGACAGAGTCACTCTGCTGGATTTCGACGGATACACGACCGACCGCGATCTGTTCGACCAATATCTGATGGACGAGGCAATATCTGCCGGAGCTGCATTGGAGGCCTGTTGCAGTTTTAACAATATCGAGAACGGCGTAGCCAAAACATCCGACGGCGATATAAGATACAAAATCATCATCGGTGCCGACGGACCCGGTTCCAGAGTGGCCAGAAGTTTGGGTTTGAAGAAGAATCAGAACCCGTATCCCGCAGTTACGGCACAGGTCAAGGGTGATTTCGAGCCGTATACGTACATGTTCTTCGGCGATGTAGCGCCGGGGGCGTACAGCTGGATCATTCCGAAGGACGGACGTGCCAATGTCGGTGTCGGTTTTTCACCGAAGTTCTCCAACGGCAATCTTAACGACTATTTTGTTAAATTTGCCGACAAACGCGGTTTCAAAGAGCATTCCAAATTGGAAGGAAAATACGTTCCCAGCGAAGGTCCGATTCCCTCTACCGTTTCCGGAAACGGCATGGTCGTGGGCGATGCCGCAGGACAGGTCATATCAGTTAACGGTGGAGGCATACCTCTCGCAATGATTGCGGGAAGAATATGCGGACAGATTGCCGCTTCTAATCTCAACTCCGGTACGCCGCTTATCGATTACGATACCGAGTGGAGAGCAATTATGGAAAAGCCTTTGAAGACTGCCGCATTCAACAAGAAGCTTGCCGACACATTTGCTTTCAGATCGGAATGGAGTACCAACATGTGTATGAAAATTCTCGGAAAGCGCAGAATGGGCAATCTCATCAGGTGTAAGCGCATATTCCCGTAATCACGGCCGGCCGACATTTTTGTTTTGGTCGATTTTGCGTGTGAATTTACAGCCTCTGGTATAGTAGTTTTCGCATCCTATGAACTGTCCGAATTTCCTTTTTCTCATAACCAACTGTCCTCCGCAAACAGGGCAGTAGAACAGACGGGGATCTCTGTTGATACGGAAGATTTCCCTGTAATATGACGATTGGCGGTTTGTTTCTGTTTCGGGAAAACCCATATTCGGCCTTGTTTAAGGATATTATGATATGCCTTTAAAATCCAGTTGTAGTTTATGATAGGGAGTATTACTACCCCCGTTTATGTTTAAATCAAGTTTATAGAATAAACATAGGTTGTTTTGGTGGGGATGTGACAGCACTGCAATTGCATTTCATATTCACTGTATGGCGAGAGTACGCATATTTTATTCTCGTTCATTCCTATCGTTTTTTACTAAACCGTACCATATCAGGCCAATCAATGATATTACCATAAAGATGGCTACAACTGTTTGAATCACAACTGTAATCTTGGGCGTGTTTGTGAAATCAAAGTTAATTTCTTTATATAAAATCATCCAGATTTCAAATAGCATGCCTGCAATCAGCAACGATGCGAACGAAATTGTACGATTAATTTTTGATAAATCAGCTCCAGGTTGCATATTGTCCCTCCGCATGACCATTGTAAACGATTACATAATAGGGGATCCACTGGGTGTGATACTCAGTATTGTCATTAATAAGGCCGAATAGCTTTTCCTCGTGATGACAGGTATCTATGTAGTGATGTTCCAGGTGTGTATACGATATATATTTACTATCTATAATGATTGATGGATTATGGCTATTCAGTGAGTTCAATAAAATATCTTTAGTTTCAGATTCTGTTTTGTTATTGATCCAGGAAGAATCAAAAATTGAAATGGTGTGTTGAGATATTTTAAGATTATTCGAATCAACATTGCTTAGACAATTTACTATATTTGTCATTCTATTTTTATGAGAATACAGAACAATATCTTGACTATTGACTTTAATTGTTGTACCTTCTGCATACTCTGTATTTGCAGAGATTGAGAGCATTCCAGCGAGATGGATGGCTAAGGTCAGTGAAGCAATTATCTTCCTTTTCATTTCACCGGATTGGGCACGATTTGTACCTTTTAATAGTTATTGGTTTCGGCAACAATTCAATAGATTGGCTATGATTAATGAAAGTTCTCCTATTGCAGAATTTCGAAAGTTATGAACATGTTACAGACTGTATGTTTAACAATGAATTTCGATTGTTTCATTTTGCTTCTTCCGATTCTTAACTTTTCAATCATTTACTGAATCTTTTTTTTTACAGTTTCCAGAGCATTGATCATTCCATTTTATGAGGATATTTTCCTCGTGAATCGACAGTGCAACGGATGCATATTGTTTGGCGTTCTAAGTTACAAAGAATCCGCGAACGTATTCTTGTATAGGAACCAATCCGAAGCGGAATTCTGCATCCACATTTTTGAGCGTGATTGTAACGTCTTGGGTGCGGTCGTCTTCGGAACATCTGCGCACATATTACATTATAATATATAGGGAAGAAAAAGGAGAGTTATTTCCTCCTGCACGCCTTCATCGGAGATCCGCAGATGGGGCAGTCTGCCATCTTTTCTTTATACCATTTATGGCAGCCGATGCATTGGTAATTCCACTTGACTACTTTCTTTATGCCTTTCATTCCGACTGCTTTGAACGGAATTCCCATTATGGATGCGACGTTTTGAATGGAGTAGTCGTCGGACCAGATTTCTCCGTCCAAATCCACGGCCAATGCGATTACCGTCATGTCCGTCGGGGAAAGACGTCCGAGATCGCCGCTCTTCGCAGCTACGGCTTTGACTTTGTCCAGGGATGCTTCGGTACAGTCGGAAACGCGTACCATATCTCCCCATAATGCGAGACGGGGGTCTTCGTGATTGGTCAGTTCTCTTATCACTCCCGGAGGACATACATGTTCCTCTTCAGGCAGGTTGTCCATGGAGAAGAATGCGGAGCTGTCGAGAATTATCGTTTTCATCTGACCGTGCGGGATTATGGTGTCGCGCATTATGAACCTCTCGGTGGCAGTTTTCGAACGACGGCCTTATAACGTCGATGCAACATCCGAGTAATCGGTGTTTGAACAATGGATGCCGTCGGGTTGATAACAATCATATTCACAGGCCTTTGGCTGTTTTTGCCGGCGATGATTCCGAATTCGGCAGCTGTCGTTTTCGGCAAGATGTCCAAAACGAAAATCGATTTCGGGCGTTCGTGGAGAGGAAAGAGGATATTCGGCGACGGCAAGTCATGGGGAGGATTTTTCGGAGGGGCCTTTTCCGGAATTTTACTGGGGTTGATTCTTATAGGAATTTCCTGGATTTTCGGTTCTTCGGATTATTGGGGTTACGGACCTTTCTGGGGCAATGTGCGCATAATCGCATGTCTGTCGTTCGGTGCCGTGCTCGGAGACCTTACAGGAGCATTCATAAAACGCAGGATAGGGCTGGAGAGGGGCCAAAAGGCACCGATTTTGGACCAGTACGACTTCGTGGCGGGAGCGTTCCTTCTGACGGCACTGTTCAATTGGGATTGGGTGTACTCCACATACATTGAAGGATGGCATCTGGCTGCCCTGATATTCATTCTCGTGATAATGTTCGCCATCCACCGTTGCGTTAACATTATCGGTTACAGGATGGGACTCAAGAAAGAACCATGGTGATTTACAATGAGCGATTTGTCTAAAGCATTGATGGACTGCGGAGCGTTGCAGTTCGGAGAATTTACGTTGGCTTCCGGAGCCAAGAGCGATTATTACATTGACATCAAGAAGGCCAGCACCAATCCGAAAGTACTCTACCTCATCTCTCAGCTGATGGCGGAGAAGATGCAGATGTGCAACATACGCCCTGACAGAATTGCAGGTGTCGTATTGGGATCTGTTCCTCTTGCCGCCGCACTTTCGCTGGCCACAGGCATTCCGTACGTCATGATACGCAAGGAAAAGAAAGACCACGGTACCGGAAAACTCATCGAGGGAGATCTCAACCCCGGAGACAAGGTTCTCGTCGTCGAAGACGTCATTACAACCGCAGGTTCGTCCATAAAGGCAATACAGACTTTGAGAGAGAACGGCGCGGTCGTCGAAAACGTGATTTCGGTCATAGACCGCGAAGGAGGAGGCAGAGAGAATCTGGAGGCTATAGGCGTAGCTTTCAATCCGCTTGTTGTTGCTTCCGATCTTGTGCGTGGGAAGAAATGAGGCCCGCCCCGGATTGTGCGCTGTGTGCTCTGTGCAACGGCAGGACCAACATCGTCATGCCCGACGGGGATTTCTCGTCGGGAATAGTTTTCGTAGGGGAAGCGCCCGGAGAGAATGAGGATCTCGAAGGAAGGCCGTTTGTAGGCCGTTCCGGCAGGATTCTGGAGGCGATGATGAACGAAGCGGGAATATCCCGCTCCGACGTCACGATAACGAATACGGTAAAATGCCGTCCTCCAGGCAACCGCGATCCGAAGCCCGACGAGATGGAAGCCTGCAGACCGTTTCTGGAGTGGGAACTCTCCCGGGCAAAGCTGGTGGTCGGTCTGGGGCGCTCTGCCGTTAAGGACCTTATGGGTTTCGACGGTAAGATGTCCGAGGTTGTCAACAGGATTACCGAAATAGAGGTGTGCGGGAAGAAGATACGTTTTCTTCCTGCATACCATCCTGCGGCAACGATATACAACAAAGAATCCAGAGCCGAACTGAGGAGAACAATGGATATCGTCAGGAGTGAAATGGGATGAAAATCGGAGGATTTATGATAGACATGGACGGGACCGTCTACAAGGGCGGCGACGTAATCCCGGGGGCCGTCGGATTTATAAAGTCGCTGAAAGAGAAAAACATCCCGTTTGTTTTCCTTACCAATAATTCGTCGGGTCCGCGTTCCCGCTATTACGAAAAACTGATTCGCATGGGATTCGATGTGGAGCCCAAAAATGTGCTTACGTCCAATACGGCTACGATACGTTTCCTTTTATCGGAAAGGAAGGGAAAGACCGTTTATCCCGTATCGTCTCCGGAAGTGGCTTCCGAGATGGCGGAGGCGGGCGTAAAACTCGTTTATGAGGAGCATCCGGACATAGTCGTGCTGACATTTGACAGGACAATAACGTATGATAAAATCAACAGGGCATACCGTGCATGTGCGGACGGTGCCGAACTGATTGCTACGCACCCGGACGATTTGTGCCCCACTGAAGATTCCTACGACATAGACATAGGGCCGTTTATAAGGATGTTCGAACAGATGTGCGGTACGAAGGCTACTGTTATCGGCAAGCCCAACCGTTTGATGCTGGAGATGGCGGCTGTGGAAATGGGCATAGATCCGACGGATACGGCGATGGTGGGCGACCGCCTTTATACGGATATTGCCATGGCTGCGAACGCGGGAACAACGTCTTTTTTGGTTCTTACGGGCGAAACTTCGGTCAATGATTTGAAGACTTCGACAATTAGTCCTACATATGTCGTAGACTCGATTTCGGACATTTTGCCGATGTTGGATTGAGCGGTTTCCGATTTAACACATTTAGGGCGATTGCCACCCCCGTAGACTGTATTAAATAGTTTTTCCCCCTTCATATATACATCGTGCGTACACGCGCGCGGTAATATGGGATGCAGAGAGCTTCGGCTCGAGCCCCCCTGAGAGGGGTTCAAAGTGTATTTGAAACAGGTGGAATTGGAGAATTTCAAATCATTCGGCGGTAAACTGACCGTGCCGCTGATGGAAGGGTATACTGCGGTCACGGGACCGAACGGTTCCGGAAAATCGAACATATCGGACGCTATCATGTTCGTTTTAGGTCCTAAGAGTTCAAAGGCAGTACGTGC
Source organism: uncultured Methanomassiliicoccales archaeon (assembly GCA_934234005.1). GTDB lineage: Archaea > Thermoplasmatota > Thermoplasmata > Methanomassiliicoccales > Methanomethylophilaceae > Methanoprimaticola. The sequence goes on from CAKQHC010000004.1 coordinate 32,087, forward strand.
CGGAAAACTGACGGATTTAATCTTCGACGGAGGGAAATCGAAGAATAAGGCGAGTTACATGAAAGTCTCGTTGGTCTTCGATAACAAAGACCGTCTTATGCCGTGGGACGACGACATCGTACGCCTGACGCGTCATGTCAAGCTGTCCGACAACGGCGTTGATTACACTTCCTATTTTTACATCAACGACAAAAAATCCACTATGGGGGAGTTCGACAGCCTCCTGACCAAAGCAAGGATCAGTGCGGACGGATACAATCTGGTCCAACAGGGTGATGTTACCCGCATAGTCCAAATGGGCAACGTAGAGAGGAGACGCATCCTCGACGGTATTTCCGGTATCGCCAGTTTCGATGCGGATATAGACAAGGCGAAGGCAGAGCGTCAGGAAGCTCAGACAAATCTCACGCAGACCACGATTATCACGGACGAGCTGGCCGACCAATTGGAAAAACTTGACAAAGACAGGGTTGCTGCGCAGAAATATCTGGATGCCAAGGGCAAACTCGACATGGCGAACGCCCAGATGATTCACAGGAAACTGGAGATTTCGAAGTACAATGTCGGAAGCATAACCGACAACATCGCCAAAATGGAGGCAACCATTCAGGAAAGCGTTGCCCAACACGCAGAGAAACAGAAACTCCGCGACGAAGTTACGGCGGCAATCGAAGCCAAGGAAGAGGAGATAGCTTCCAAAGTAGGGCCCGAATACAAGGAACTCAAGGACAGAATCAACAACACAAAAGTCGAGATTGCTACCAAGAAGTCCAAAATCGAATCCGCCGAGGACGACAAAGAGGAGCGTCAGCAGCTGAAGGAGAGCCTGGAGGAGACGATGACGTCCAACAACAACCAGGTCGTGCTCCTTAAAGAAAGCATCAAAGATTTGGACATCAGGCTGCAGGCGGCCAAGGCCAAAGAGACCGAGAAGATGGCCGAAGAGAACGGCATTTCCGAGGAGATCGCCAGTTCCGGCGGGGAATACAGGGAACTCCAGAACCGTCTTGCGGAGGTCGAAGAGGATGCAGCCAAGTGTTCCGCCGAGTTCAGACAGCGTCAGGGGGAACTTGCAAAGTCGGAAGCAACGTACACCGAGGCCAACAACTCATACAATACCATTCAGACCCGTATCGAAAATATCGATTTCGAGATTAAGGATGCAGCATGGAGCCTTGAACAGCTTAAGAAAGAATCCGGGCCGAGCACCGAAGACTTCGGAAAGAGGATCATGGATGCCAAACAGAGGGAGTCCGATCTCGAAAAGAAGGAATCCGAGCTGGAGAAAGCATACCGCGAAATCGATGCGGAATACAACAGACTCTCCGCGGAAAAGAAAGCTTCCGAGAAATTTAACCGCAACTCTGCCGCCGTCGATGCCATCCTGTCTCTCAGGAACAGAGGAGAGATGGCCGGAATCCACGGTACCGTTCAGGAACTCGCAACGGTCGACAAAGGTTATGAGACTGCATTGTCCGTTGCCGCAGGCGGAAAGATGCAGGCCGTCGTCGTGGATGACGACCAGGTGGCCGCGGATGCCATTAATTATCTTAAAAAGGAGAAGCTCGGCCGTGTGACATTCCTGCCTCTGACCAAGATGATCGGCGGAAAGCCCCGTGCCAAGGCAATCATGTCCCTCAAACAGACATTGGGATTTGCCACGGACCTTATCGATTACGATCCGAAGTATGCGAATGTCTTTTGGTATGTTCTCGGAGATACGCTGGTCACCAAAGATCTGAACGCAGCCCGTGAAATTATGGGCGGAATCAGAATTGTTACCGTTCCCGGAGAATTAATCGAGGCATCCGGAGCCATGGTCGGAGGTAACATCGTACAGCAGAACCTTCTCAAGTTCGGTGTCGCAAGCGAAGATAAACTCGCTGCAGTAGGGGAGAAACTCAAGGGAGCCACAGAGGCTCTTGCATCCGTACGCACCAAACTGAGGGAAGTCCGCGACGAAATCCGCTCGATAGACGATGAGATGAGGTCCGCTACAACATCCGGCGCCGAAGTCAGGGACAAAATCGCACAGCTGAACGGAGCGAAGACCGAACTCGAGAAGAGCAGAAAGGCCGCATCGGAAGAACTTGTCCAGGCAGCCAAGAGAGTCTCCGAATGCGAAGTCCTCCTCAATTCCTCGAAAGACCTCTTCTCACAGATATCGGAGCGTCTCGCCAAACTGAACGAAGAGAAAGACGAGGTTAAGGAGCGCATGGACGCTATAGCTCCCGTCGAGCTTCAGACCAAAATTCAGGCGGTCCGTGACGAACTGCATAAGCTCAGAACCATGATTACCGAGACCGAAGGCGAGAAGAAAGTCGCGGAGAAGGAAATCATCGGATACGGCAAACAGAACGAATCCTATCAGATGCAGCTCGACAGTACCAACGCCGCTATACATGCGGACGAGAGCATCATCGAGAACAATAACAAAGATCTTGAGCGTCTGAACGTTGATCTGACTGCACTCCGCGGTATCGAATCCGAGATGGAAGCGGGTATCGACGACCTGCGTACCGAAAAGGACGATCTGATGCGCAAAGGATTCCTGCTCGATTCCGACATAAGGGAGTTGCAAAAGACCGTCGAGTCGTCTGAAGGAGTTATCCAAAGCAACAGGGCACAGCTGCTGGCGGCTCAGGAAGAGGTTCAGAGACTTACCGACGAAGTTGCGCAGCTGACCATTGAAGTCGAAAAGCCCGTACCGTCAGAAGAAGAAATCAGACGCAGAATACGCGCCTTGGAGAAAGAAATCGAAGCTCTCGGTACCGTCAACATGCGTGCCATTGAAGATTACGACGAGAAGAAAGAGCGTTACGACAATTTGATGGCCCAGGTCAACAAGCTGAATGTGCGTATCGGAGAGCTCGATACGCTTATGGAGCAGCTGTCGTCCAAGAAGAAAGGTCTGTTCATGCAGTCGTATGATGCGGTGGATGCCAATTTCAGGGCGATATACGCACAGTTGTCCGGCGGGGGAGAGGCGTTTATGGGTCTTGAGGATCCGGAAGATCCGTTCAACGGGGGTCTGACGATAAACGCAAAGCCCAGGAACGGAAAGTTGCTGAGACTTGAGTCCCTCTCCGGAGGAGAAAAGTCTCTGACGGCGCTGTCGTTCATATTTGCCATACAGGAATACCAGCCGTCTCCGTTCTATGTGTTGGACGAAGTGGACATGTTCCTTGATTCGGTCAATGCCGAGATGGTTGCAAAGAGAGTAAGGGAAAGTTCTGCCAAGGCGCAGTTCATACAGGTTTCGCTAAGAGCCGTCGCATTGAAATGCGCGGACAATTTAATCGGGGTTACCAGGCCCCCGACGGGAATAAGCAGGATCATCATCCAGCCGGATCTCGCCGAAGTTTCGAAGTACGAAGAGCAGGCTCTGCAGAAAATGGAAGAGCAGAAGGCTGA
>CAKQHC010000005.1 GCA_934234005.1 uncultured Methanomassiliicoccales archaeon
CTGTTGCCAGTTTCATATTGGAAACAGGACATGATGAGATGCTCATCCCTGCTTCCCCCATCAGCTTAACCTCTCTCATAGTCAACCATGCAGAATGGGCAGCCACACCGCGCGGTCCGAGAACACCTATGTCATAAAGCCATTCGGCGGGGCGCTTACCGGTCTTTTTCTTATGATCGTTTACCTCGCCGCGCGTTTCGGAAAGATGGAAGTTCATCGGTGCACCTACTTCGTCCGAGAATTCTTTGGCCCCTACACAGGTTTCTTCATTGCATACGTATACGCCCTGCAAACCTACACCGGGCACTATTTTACGTTCATTTTTAAATTGAGAATAAAAACGCTTACAGTTATCAAGAGGGTTTCCAACCTGAGTTGTGCATTCCTGATCGAGTACGCACCAACACAGAACGCCTCTTATACCTGCTTGTTGCGTAGCTTTGGCAATAACATCTTCGGAGTAATACAAATCCATAAACGTGGTTGTACCGCCACGCATCATCTCCATGCATCCCAATTTAGTGCCGATTTCAAGATCTTTATCTGTCCTGTCAGAATCGATTTTGAATACTTTGTTTAAAAAATCCGGAAACGTTAAATCGTCTACAACGCCCTTCATCACAGACATAGCAACATGCGTATGTGTGTTGATCATACCCGGCATAACAATATCGCCGGTAGCATCAATCTCACGGTCGGCTGTACCGTTGAATGTCGGTCCGACGGAAATAATGATGTCGTTTTCGATTACCACATCGCCTTTCAGAATTTTTCTCTGAGCATCCTGCGTAACGATATAGGCATTGCGGATTGCAGTTATCATACACATACAATCAATAACGGCGTAATATAGTGTGCGCCTCCAAAAGCCTCCGGCAACGTATGAACCAACATATGGTTGGGTCGATGCACAAATATATTGTGCCGATGATTGGTTGGTTATGAGTTTCCGCATAACGTTTCTTGGAACCGGCGGTGGACGTCACACCACCATGTATCAAACAAGATCTACCGGCGGAATGCTTATACAACATGATGGAAAAACAATACATATGGATCCTGGACCGGGTGCATTGGTTCAGATGAATAAAATCCGTTATGATCTTACAAAAACAGATTCTGTTATGATATCGCACTGCCACCCAGATCATTACTCCGATGCAGAATGCGTCATAGAAGGTATGACCAGAGGAGGATGGGAAAAACGCGGAAATGTTTACGGGTCTGTAACGGTCGTCGAAGGACAGAACGGGTTGGGGCCCTGTCTGTCTGACTACCACATGAAGATTCCGCAAGGGGTGCATGTGTTCAAACCCGGAGATATTCTGGACGTCGATGGGATTAGAGTCGACATCCATCATGCAAACCACAGCGACCCTACGAATGTCGGATTTACTTTCCATACAGAACACGGTCTTGTCTCTTATGTAAGCGATACTGCATATTCCGACGAAATTGCCGACCAGTATTGTGGAACGAGAGTTCTGATCCTTCCGGTCACTACTCCGTCAGGTAACCGCATAAAATATCACTTGTGTACCGATGACGCTCTGACGTTCATAAATCGTGTAAAACCCGAATTGGCAATATTTACGCACCTCGGAGTTGTTATGCTCCGCAGAGGTGCGGACAAAGAAGCAGAATATGTGGAAAGAAAAACCGGCATTAAAACAATTGCAGGACACGATTTGATGACATTGGAAGTCGGCAACGAACTGATACTCTCCGATGCACAAACCTATAACGGCGAGTGGATTCCGGACTCCTCTCCATAATCTTATTCGCAAAACAAAGTGGTGGGCCCGCCCAGATTTGAACTGGAGTTACTTGCACCCCAAGCAAGAAGGATACCAAGCTACCCCACGGGCCCCTGTAAATGGGGGTAATGAGTTCCATATTAAAAGGTTTGTGTAAGAGGTTTGTCTGGGACTCAGCCCAGCCGGGCGATCTCACCGATCAGGTCAGCATGGGAAACGATCATTCTGCGACAGCAGTATCTGTCGAATCCGAGGTCGTCGAGAACATCTTTCGGGTTCTCTCCCATTCCTACGCGCTTGACGTACTCAGGGTAGGCGGAGCCAACGACCTTTCCGCAAGTGAAACATCTCACCGGGATAATCATGCTATCACCTTAACGGTATGACTTCTGCTTCTTAGCACGTGCACCAGGTCCGAGGGGGTTCTTAGGCAGTTTCCTCCTGTCATCGTTGATGATGAGGGTCCTGTCGTAAGACCTGAAGATTGCTTCGAGCTCCTCGTCTTTGTAGTACGCGACGAGGCCTCTTGCAATTGCGGTCCTGGCTGCTGTTGCCTGTCCCATAACTCCGCCACCGTTGACGGTAACGGCGATATCGACTTTCTCTGCTTTCTCAGGAACAAGACCGAGGGGTTCCTCAATCTTGAGCCTTGCGAGTTCGGGGGTAAAGACCTGGATAGGGACTTTGTTGATGGTGACCTTACCGGTACCGGCTTTAACAACAGCCCTAGCGATGGCGGTCTTCCTCTTTCCGCTTGTGTTTACACAATCAACCATGGGATCATCTCACGTTGGAACCCAGGAATTTGGAAACGGCTCCCAGGGTTGTGTATTTGCCGGTGATTTTCCTGCAGGCCTCTTCGGGCCTCTCTTTCTCCACATCAGAGAACTGTGACGGGGTGCCTACAAAGACGTGAAGTCTCCTGTATGCCTCTCTTCCGCTGGTGGTGGTCCAGGGAATCATTCCCCTGACGCATCTCTTGAACAGAAGATCTGCTCTGCGGGGGTAGAAGGGTCCTTTTCTCTTTGTGGTGTCTCCGCGGTCTACCTTTGCTTTGAAGGACGCAAATGTGTTCTCCTTAGGTCCGGTGATTACGATTGCCTCGGCATTGAGAACAACGATTTCCTCGCCGTCCATGATTCTCTCTGCAACAACGCTTGCGAGCCTGCCGTGGATAAGATTCCTTCCGTCGATAACTGTAACCATCCAAATCACCTCATGATCCTGACGCCGGTTCCCTTGGGGTTTGCTGCTGCAAGCTCCTCGATAGAGAGCGTCTTTCCGCCTGCGTCAACGATTGCCTTTGCGGCTGCATCGGAGAAACTGTATGCGGCTACGGTGATCTTCTTGCTGATGCTACCTGCTGCGAGAACTTTGCCGGGTACGATGATTGTCTCACCGTCTGCGGCGTATCTCTCGAGTTTGCTGAGATTCGCTTCGGCCCAGTTGCTTTTGGGTTTCTCGAGCCTAAGCGCGATGTCTCGCCAGATAGCGGCTTCTGTCTCCCTTGTCTTCGCCTTGAGGTTGTCAATGGTGGCGACGAGCTGGGGATTCGTCTTTATGCTGCTCATTTTTCTGACTCTCCCGACATTCGGGTACTCTATCATACGACAGAGTAGTCTTCGCGATGCTCCCATTTATTATAAATGTATGTGAAGCCGCCTCCGATCGGGGACGACTTCACAATGTTTCTCTGCTTAAATCATACGGTGTCTGAAGCAGTACACTCCCAACACTATGAACAACACAATCATACCGCCTATAACATACGGCATGGTCCTTCCTTCGAAACTCTCCATCATGTCGTCTTCTTTTTCCAGAACGGTATGGTCGACAGACCATGAATTGCTTACGTCATGATACACCGTCAGATTCAGTTCGTTCAAAACCGATTCCGGGAATGCATCTTCAAAACCGGACGGTTGAGGACAATATGCAACTATGCTGCTCATGGGGGTGCCGGCAAAAGCATCTTTACCCAGACTTTCAAGACCGTCGTTCAACACCATTGATTTTAATTTATCGCATGACATGAAAGCTCCGTCGCCTATCGTCTGAATTTTGTTTGTATCGATGTACGACAGCATCCTGCAATTGGCAAATGCTTCGGTACCGATGACGGTAATCTGACTCGGCAGGTATACGTTATCCAGCATGACGCAGTATGCAAAAGTGTAATCTTTAATCTCCGTTATGCCGCTTCCGATTGAGATGCCGGATAGCTTAACACAGTTGTAGAATGCCCTGGATCCCAGTATTTTAACGGAATCTGGAATATCCATACCTGCAACCATTCTGCAATTCATGAATGCGTCGTTGCCGATGTAACGCGTACCGTCCGGAGCTGTAAAATTCCTAAGCAGAGTACAGTCTCTGAATGCACCGTCACAGATATACGACAGCAAAGAATTGTTTGACCACGACACGGTCGTAATCTTGCTGCTCTGGAACGCTCTGCTCTGAATCTCTCTGACGGTTTCGGGAATCTTTACACTGTTAATTTCAGATCCCATAAATGAATCGGGACCGATAACAGCAACAGGATATTCGGTTCCGTTAATCGAAATATACGACGGAATCTTCAATTCGGATTTTCCGTAATATCCGCATATAACAACCTCATTGCTTATGAGACAGTATCTGAGCGTGGAACCGTTATCGAATCTGTATGTGTTCATCAACAGAATCTCCGTATCGTAATCGTCCCATCCGTCCGAATTCTGCAGTCTGTAGACGGTTATGGTCGCCGGAATATCTCCCGAAAACTCGGGGGCGTCACCCATGAAGTACACGGAACGGATGTCGCCCGATGTCAAAGAACTCCAATCAAAGGCCTTTATCGTAGCAGGAATCACTATTGTGTCTACGTTGATGACTCCGGAGAATGCCGATTGCCCGATTCCGGCCACTTCGTATCCTCCGTAATATGACGGAACGAAGAGTGTATATCCGTTCCCTTCGAACGTCATCCTGACGATAACTGCCGCATTGGATTCTCCCCGGAACGATTCTGTTTCAACGTCACCGTACGGCCTCGGATCGGACGTATCGACAATATCGGAACGCTGGAATGCTGTTCCCGTAGCATACAGAGCCATACCGCACAATGTAAATCCCAAATATCCGTTACCATAACTGCAATCTATCTGGGTCAATACGCCGGTACCTGCATCTACAGACCACACTTTGGGCGAGTTCAGTTTGTTTGAATCCGGACTGTACGGGACATATGCGGTTACCTTCAACAAATCTGAATCGACAGACATCCCGTCCATACTGATGCTTAGACTCATAAGAGAATCGTAGTTTATCTTTTTCAGTGCTGCATTCACTTTTACCAAGGATGTAGGGCCCTTGTCCATGGATATGGTTAATTCCGAACATCCTCTGTCGGACATTACATCATACAAATTACCGATATTAAAATCATAATATCCGCGATACATGACAAAACGTACTGTTGCATCATGCCCCAATACGTCACGCAAATTACCGATAGAATCCATTCCGATACAGATCTTCTTTCCGTCCGAGAATTGAGAAATGTCAGACACCACTGTTGTATTTCCGCCGGACTTCAGTTTGGAAGCTGCATCTCTGTCAAATGACACATCTACTGTACTCTTGTCCGTAAATGAACCGTCGGTCGCATATCCGTAATATCCCGGCATTTTCAGGGCATAAAGTTTGGTGTATCCCGAAAACGAGTAGGATGTGTTAGCCGGCACCGTACAGTCGCGGTCTTTGAAAAGCTTTAAAAGATAACCTTCCGAAGTGCCCATGTACACCGATTCCCTGAGGAACGATCCGTAGTCGACACTCATACTGCCTATCAGTTCATCTCCGCTGTAAATTTCAAAAGTATACTGACGCACGGTGTAGTCGTAATATGCATATGTCGTCTTACTTTCCGTGATGCAGTCCAACGAAGAACCGTTCCATCCTACCGGACTGATACTCCACCCCTTAAACGTGAAGACTTTGTCCACAGACTGCTCTCTGAACGGAGTATCCGGAAACTGTGTTACCGGCATGCCGTATTCCACCGAAACGGTCGATATTACGGACCTGTCATAATCGCAGAAAGTTACCGTATATTTGTTGAGAATTGCCTCGAAAACCGGCTTCAGTACAAGATCCGTCTTGACAGAGGACAGATCCTCAATCACTGCAACGTCCGCTCCGGGATCTTTGCTCCATCCCTTGAATACAAATGTGTTCTTTTGGGTCCGGTCCTTGGATGCTGTCACATTACTGATTGACGGCGAACCGTAGTTCACCGATTCCGTATGCATGAGGATGCCGTCCTCGGAATAAAACCTCACTTTCAGCTTGATTATTTCCTGTGTCGCAGAAAATGTCCTGTCCGAATCTATGACGGAATACACACCCTCTCCCCATCCGGAAAATATCATACCCTCTTTTGTCGGATCTGGGATTTGAGACTGCTTGAGAGTGCGGCCCGTAACCACATTCACGGTACTTATGACGTCTCCGTTTAGAACGAATGTGACTTTGGACGTCGGGAAAAGGTGCTCGTCATATACCGCAATAACACTGACATCGGACTTTATGACCGAAAGATTTGCCGCAGAACCGTCGCCGACACTGACTGCCCACCATTTGAATGTGTATCCGGCATATTCGGAGTCCGGTCTCGTCGGTTTTAAAGAATATACTGCCGACTCGCCGTAATTCACGGATTCGGTATACAGGATACTGCCGTTCCAATCCGCATATGTCACGTTCAGAACGAGAATTTCAAACAATGCCGTAAATGTCGTATCTTCGGAAATAATCTGATCCGTTCCGGGACTCCAGCCTTTAAATGAATATCCTTCTCTGGATACTTCCGGAATCTGGCTCTTATTGAGAACACGTCCCGTGACAACTTCCGCTTCCGATACGGTGATGCCGTTGGATACAAAAATTACCTTCGACGTGGGGAATTTGTTCTCCTTAAATACCGCATAAAATACCGTATCTTCCGTTATCTCTGTTTTCAAAGGGTCCACTATTGTCGGAGGATTTGATGAAATATCATTGGTCCAGCCTATAAACTCGTAAGATGCATACTCCGAATCGGGTTTTGACGGCGTCAACGTATAAGTCGGAAATTTACCGTCTTCCACATCTTCCGAATGTATTGTTGTACCGTCCGAAACAAATCTTACGGAATTGTATACTTTATCGACAAGGGTTGCTCTGAACTCGGTGTCCTTCACAATCGCTTCATCCGTCCCCTGCCATCCGGAAAATATCTGTTTATCCGTAACCGTCACGGAAGGTATCTGGGATTTTACTAGCTTTTCTCCTTTTACAACTTTTGCCTCTGCTATAACATCTCCGTTCAGGATGAATTTGACTGTACATTTCTCTATTAACTTGGATTCGTAGAAAGGATACAGCACCAAATCGGATTTTATACAGGTAAGATCGACTTTTTCCGATGTGTTTCCGGCAGTCCAATACAGGAAGTTATAGGTGTAATCTTCCGTCTTTTCCTTTTCGGGATGATTATTTTTGGTTGCGGAACATCCGTATTCAACCTCTTCCTTACCCCACACATCTCCGTTAGAATCCATATACGTCAATGAAAACACGATTGTCTTCAAAACTGCCGTAAATGTTGTACTTTCGGAAATAATACCTGTAATATCTTTGTCCCAACCTGCAATGATATATCCTTCGGGTGCAGTGGGAATCATGTCCGACGGAATCGATTTTCCGACTGTTGCGTTTACCTTGGTGCTTTTTTCGCCTATGACAAACGTGATTTCTTTGGTTTCGAGTGCAATTTCATCGAATACCGCATAAAATTTCAAAGGTGAATTGACTGCGTAGCTTTGCAGATCAGTAACATCCGAACTTTCCGGTGAAACGGACCATCCCTTGAATTCGTATCTGTGTGTGTATGATTCAGACTTTACGGGCGTGGGTGAAGAAACGATTTTACCTCCGGGTTTAACTTCAACTACGGAAACAGTTTTGCCTTCCGAGATAAACGTTACCGAATTCGTTATTTTCTCCAACTGTGCGGTGAAAACGGTGTCTTCGGTAATCGGCATCGTAGTATCGCCCCATCCGAGGAATGCGTATCCGTCCCTCGGAGTGAAATCAGGAATTTGGTCGATTGTGAGAGATTTTCCGTAATGTACTGTTGTCTCGCCTACAACATTGCCGTCTGCCACAAACTTTACATTCTGTTTTATAGACATGACATGCGGAAATTCCGCCTCCGGATCCGGCATATCTCCGCCGATGTCCTTAGAATCATTATATGATTGAATATAGACACATGCTGCGTACTTGTATACCGCAGGATCGTAGTAACCCATCGTGAGATTGTTGTATGTCCATTTTCCATTGATAAAGAACCATTGGGACCAATATGCCCAACTGGTAGAATCACCGAGATTGTCGTCTTTTAATCCGAAAAACGACAAAAACCAATATTGAAGATCATTTCCGTTATCGTCGATAAAACTCTTCAATTCACATTCGAAATCATTGGATTCCATGGCATTTTTGAGAACTTCTCCCCAATTGGATCCGTACCCTTTGATCCAGAATCCTTCCATCCTCATCTCCGGCGTAAATACGTCACGGATGTATTCGGAATCGGAATCATATTCTTTGGTGAATCTTATGAAAACATAACCGTTCGATTCTGGTTTGAGATCTTGCGGTTTGTCATATACTATGTTCCCTTCTACAAGTTCTCTGCCAGACAAATGAAGACAGTATGACGTTCCGGAAACCAACCATGAATTTGAACGGTCGTCGAATCCTACGGACGTCCAATCATAATATCCGTAAGGCATCCATTGGTGAATGTTCCAATACATTCCCGTTTCGGCCTTAACTCCATCCACAGATTCGATTTTTCCCAAATCGTCATATTCTATGAGCATACCGAGATGTTCTGAGGCTTCCTCTATCGCCCCCTTGACGGACGAAGCGGACACTGTAGTCAACTGATATTCTCCGTATTTGTCCTGAATCCAAACTCTTATGGAATCCCCTGTATCAGCTTCCGTCTGATCGTCGTTCAACAAATATATCGCAGAAGCGGAAATGACAAGTACGGCCAACAGAGACAGCATAACCAACCTGTATCTCATTCCGAATCACCTATCGGTCTTTTTGGCAGAACGTATATCTCGCCGTCACGGTCCAATCCCACTACTGCCTCGACTTCATATACATCTCTGATCAGTTTTTCGGTAACGACGACTTTCGGATCGCCCATAGCAACTATACTGCCTTTCTTCATTATTATGCAATAATCGCAATACCTGGCCATCAGCGAGATGTCATGTTCCGCAACCAACACAGTCATGTCTTCTCTGGACATTCTGCGGAGATATTCCATGACATCCAGTTTGTACTTCATATCCAGATGTGATGTGGGTTCATCCACCAGCATAATCTTGGGCTCCTGGACGTATGCCTTCGCTATCAGGGCGCGCTGCTTCTCACCCGAAGACAACAATGACAATTGCTTCCTGCGATAATGGTCGAGACCGAATGCTTTTAGAGCTTCGCGTACTTTTTTCTCGTCGTCTTTCGATTCCCACCAAACCCTGTTGACGAACGGATATCTGCCCAGCATGACTAAGTCCATAACAGACATTCCGAATGTAGGTCCGGGCTCCGCAGGCACGTTGGCTACCAACTTTGCAACATCAATCGGACGCATCGAACTGACATCTTTTCCGTCTATGTGTATGGATCCCGTCCAACCTTTGTTTATGCGGGAAATGCATTTCATCATGGTCGACTTACCGCATCCGTTAGGTCCGATTAATCCCACCAACTTTCCGCGCGGGAGCGAATATGATATGTTGTGAAGGGCTTCGAAATCATCGAATTTAATAGACAGATTGTTTATTTCCAAGAAATTATCACATGGATTTTCGAATGAAGTCTCATCCGTCATATTCGCGTCCCCTCCTTATGAGCATGTATGCGAAAACAGGCGTTCCGATTATCGCAGTGACTGCTCCAACCGGAATCTCCGTGGGTGCCATAACGGTCCTGGCCAACAGATCTGAAAACAACATTAAACATGCACCCAATATCATGGATGCGGGCATAATCAGCCTGTGATCTCCGCCGAGAAGCATCCTGCATGCGTGGGGAATTACCAATCCCACAAATCCTATGACTCCGACAAATGCCACGCATATTGAAGTTAAAGTAGATGCAACAACCATCATTATTGCTTTGAATTTACGGACATTCAGTCCCATCTGGCTGGCCTGGTCTTCACCCATCATAAACAGGTTGTATTCTCTGGCCCATATCATGGCCAACAGCGAAATTCCTATTGCTGGTACCAGAACCAGAAATGCATTCTCCCATGTTATGTTGGCAAACGAACCGTAAAGCCACCACATTACGTTTGTGAGATTGTCTTTGGCCATAGACAGGAATATTGTCTGAACGGAAGTGAACGCAAAACCCACTACGACTCCCGCAAGAATATAGTTCGTTGCGGAACCTCCTGCCAATTCGGAAACCAGGAGAGTTATCGTGAATGCCAACAATCCGCCGATTATGGCTGCCACCGGTATTATGTATGTGCTGTGGTCGGACAGGAACGGAATCATTGTGGTTCCCAGAGCCACGATCGCGATAGCAAAACACCCTGCTCCCGACGAAACTCCGGTAATATACGGATCCACAAGAGGATTACGGATAAGTGCCTGGAACATGCACCCTGCAATGGCTAAACCGGCACCTACGCCCACGGCTGCCACAGCTCTTGGAAGTCTTGAATAGTAGATAAATTTCTCAGTTTCGTTTAGGTCTGTTCCGCCTTTCTGTATTGCCGATATCAGAGAAGACAAGGACTCGTTTATCGGAATTATACCGCCCGTCGATATGGAAATCGATACAAGGAACATTACCAATGCAAAGAACAGTCCTGCAAACATCAGTATCCTGAATCTGCGTTTTTTCAGTGCTATTTCGCTTTCATCGTCATCTGTAACGACCATATCGTTTCTCAAACCGCGGAATCCTCTGTGCAACTTTTCTTTGAATTTTGCCTTACGTTCATCCCCATCCAAATAATCACTTCCTGTAAAGAAGCACCGAAACGATTCCAACGGCTATAGAGGAAAGAATCAGTGCAATCCATGACCAATGCATCAGGCCCGATGACCTGTAATCGATTTCAGCAGAGCCTTCCGAGACTTTGCTGGATGTTGTAGAAAGACAGTATACGTATCCGCCGTCGTTAGCAGCGTAAATCTTACCGTCTACAATTGTCACGGCGGACATCGAATAACACATGCCGTTGAACGGCTCAACCTTGATTGACCAAACGAACGCTCCGGTTTCGGCATCTATGCATCTGACCGCTCCCCCGCTCGGCCAGTCGGTTCCGGGAGAATAATCGATACAGTACAGCCTTCCGTCCGAATACACCATTCCTGATTTTGTTGTATCCAGACTTTCGTTTTTCCAAATGTAGCGTCCGTCCGAAACTCTCAGTGCATAAAATCCGGATACGGCTTTTTCCTCTGTGCCGTGTTTATCATACATCAAAGAATCTCCGGATATCGATTTGGCCGCATATCCGTATGCAACATTACCGACAACCGTCATTTTACCGTATACATTCAATTCCCACAGGATTTCGCCGCTGGTCAGATCGATTGTCATCAGACATCCCGCGGATACACTCATGTTTCCGTCCGTGGCACAAACCAAAATCCTGTCGTCGGGGCATATGGATATGCCGGATATGGCTCCCGGATTCTTCTCGTTGAACGAAACTATCTGCTTTATCCATCTTTCGAAACCCGTGTCTGCATCCACGCAATATATTCTTCCGGCATAGCTTCCGGCCAATACGATCCTGCTTCCGTCGTCCATGACGGTTACAACAGGAGGGTTACTGTAGAATGCGCCGCGATCGGAGTCTTCTTCGGGCATATATCTCCATATTTCTTTGAATCCGTTTTCGGAATCTATCGAAAAACAATGCATTGCACCGTCATATGTGTTGAAGTACAGCAGACCGGAATCATATACCGGAGTTGTTGCTCCGGTTATACGCGACGGACCGGAAATCAAAATATTTCCTTCGGAATCAAAGATGTTCTCCAATTCATAGTATGTAGTATCTATTAATTCGGCTTTGATTGGCGATTCGCCTTCCGGAACCAATTCGGCCATAATGTCCCCTGTCATACGGTCATAAGCATATACGTGTGCATTACCGGACGATACAATCAGCAGACTCCCGACAATAAGCGGAGACATTATTTCATAACCTGTGTTGCTGACATATGTCTCGGACCATGCAATCTCGTGTGTTTCTGTGTCGATGCAGTATATGCACGGTTTATTTGAATCGCCGATAGCCGACTGACTTCCTCCCGCAATAAAATACAACAGTCCGTCTGCAAACAGCAACGATGTGTCTATATTTCCGTGGGTTCCCTCAAATGTCCATTCCAACGGTGTGGCAACGGTGTCGGGCGCCGTATTGTGTGTAAAATATGATGATGAAGAATCTCCGAACGCCTGCGTCCAGGTTTCTTTATAATACGGCGTGGATGCGGGAACAACAGAGTTACTGGAATAGAATCCTATTGCTACATATCCGGATGTATATTGTCTGCTTCCGTCGGTTTCACCGTAACTCCATGAGTATGATGCCGAGGTCCAGATGTAGAATCTCCATGAACATTCTACATCCTGAACTTTTACCGTACTGATTCCGTTAACTGACTGAAACCCGTCGGAAGATTTTTCGTATTCGATTCCGGCACGCGACAATGCATCCGATACCACATCTGTCAAAGTGCCGTGGCCCAATCCGTCGATCCATATGCAACTTCCGTTACCGTAGTCCACGAGAAGACTGCCTTGCTGGTTGTCCGCATCCGCCGGAGCAAACACAAAAACGGGTACAACAAGCAACAATGCCGTAAGAACAACATATGGCTTCAAACCATCAGCCCCTCTCTCTGATATTTAAGATAGTCTGCATAATCGTCTCCGAAGAATTTGTACGTACGATCCCAGTAGTCTTTGTCTATGAATGACTGGGGATCCATCACCTTAGCCAGCAATTCAAAAACCGCTCCAAGACGTGCCCCCGGCCTCGACAAAAGATCGGCCGAGTCTCCGGAGAATATGTATATATTTTTACTAGCAAACGCAGGGGTCTGTTTCCACATGCTGCTGAGCGAGCGGAGAATATTATCGTACTCTTCCTGGCTCTTTATCTCGCCCCCTTCGTATATTATGATAATCGCATCAGGCTGAGCGGTGTATATCACTTCTTTGTCAACCATCACCCAGGAATCCTGATTCCCGAAAATGTTCTTCACACCGAGTGATTTCAATATGCTGTCGGGATATGTGTTGCTGCCCGCGACATAAGGCGATTCATCCGTAGACAGGGAAATAAATGCTTTAACGTTCTGCATATTGGCAACGGAACATATACTCGATATCGTTCCGGATAAATTGTTGATGTATGTATTTCCCGATGATGACATACCCAATGCGCTTGCGGCTATCCACAGATTTTTGAATAAATCGTCTACCGTAATTACTTCGTACAGCATCACGCAATGAACTCCGGATTTACGAAGTTTGTCTGCTACCGAAACATGCTCTCCTACGCTTCCGTCCAGAAATACCAAATCCGGATTTTCTCTTACGATTAATTCATAATTTGGATCGGTGTATCCGCCTACGTAGGATATTTTGCCTGAATCTGCCATGTCGGAAAGTTCGTTCGGATAATTGCTGTAACGGTCTGTAGCTACAATATACTCCAAGCCGCCTACTGCTACTACCGTTTCAGTCACGGACGGTGCCAATGATATTACTCTCAAATCTGTCCCGGAAACATTTTTTCCGTTATCAGAATAGCTGTAATACGTGAATCCAGAAGAATCTACGGCAGGCATCATAGTGTCTGTGTTCGATGTTTTGGCCCAAGATACTATTTTTTCATCGGAAACATTGTATGCGGACGGGTTGTCTACGGATATCCAGGACCCGTTCCTCAAAACATACATTCCCCATACGGACGTTATCATGTTGTCATGATCGTTTATGGAAATTATATTTCCCGAATAATCATACTTTATGCCGTACCCTTTTAAATTGCATGCCGTATCAATCACAGACAGCCCTGTGTCGCCGTCATCGAACGTGAAAGGGACCCAATCGACATTGTATTGGCCAAAATCTATCATTACACCTTGTTTTTCGTCTACGGCATCTACGGTTAAGCCTATAGACGGAATAATGGCCAAAACCACCGCAATGCACACAGCAGACATGAAGATTTTGACATTGGTAACATTCATCGGGAATCACTCATTTTTCCACAACGGTTGTCTTTAAAAGGATGCTGGCGAATTTGTACCCCGCATTAGAGACAGCATTTTCAACAATAACATACAGGACAGAAAACGGAAGAAAATTATGCTAGGATGGAAAAAATATCCATAATGTTATATCCTAGTTCACGCCAGGGACATTTTTAACCATGTTAGTTTTTAAAATATTTATTTGAATCGGACATATCCAGAATATAAAATTGAATAAAAAATACAAACATAATCTTAAAAAAAATGAAACCCATCCAATTAATAGTATGACTTGGGATCTTCGGTATAGACTGTATCGTCTACCACGATACCTTTTTTCTTGTAAGACTCCATTATACGGTCGAACGACAGCCTTATGTCCTCCTGCGCAACCCCATGGTGCATTGCTATTGCCTCTGGCGACATACCTGTGGAATGCAATGCGAGTATCTCTGCATCCGAATCAGATAAACCCAACGTTTTAACATAATAGCTTATGTCATGTTTGTAATCTTCGCGTCTGCTGTACATCGATGACGATACAAGAGACCATAATTTATCGAATGAAGAATCGCCGAATTTTGAAATAAGCTCGTCTTCTGCATATCCGACAGTACGCGAAATTTCATGCATATAACAACATGCCACAGGAACGTCGTCAATCCAAAGATAAATCACGGAAACGTCGGAGAGGGCAACACATCTCAATACAGTGCGTCCGCATGACCAAACCATACAATCATCCGGCAATCTCCCTTTATTATGCAATGCACCGCACATAGGGCATACAGAATAATCCTCTTCAGATGATATCCAATCAATGCCGCAGAAAGAACAGTGTGCTTCAAAATAGTCTTTTCCCATACATCTGCTACAGAACCTTGTATTCCTGTCACGTTTGATTTTGCAACCGCACGACAGACACATCGATACGCCTGTCACCTCGTTCCATTTTCTGCTTTTGCATTTAGGGCACATTTTGATGTCCGCTGAACTGTTTCCTGTGCGCGAACTCCATGAGTGTCCGCAGCGGTAACACACAAATCTATAGTGCTGATTATTCCATCTTGTAGACTGGCACCTTGGACATTTACGTGGCCCGTCTATACGGCTGTTCCACACGTAACCGCAACGGTGGCATGTGTATCTGCACGTTATACTGTCTTCCGCACCGCTATGGCTGCAAACTTCTTCACCGGATGCACTTTCCTGTTCGATGCTGCTTTCGGGTTCAATCATAATCCTTATGGTTTGATGCAGTCTTCGGTGAAAAAATTAACCGCGTACCTACACTTCCTGGAGACCTTACTGTATTGCACCACACAGCCAGAATGAGAACGACCTCTTTTATAGAAGCGCGCGTTAGGGAGAGAAAGTGATCCAATGATAAGGTTCGGTCCCGCAGGAATTCCGCTGTCCAATAAAGGGCGCACACTTGAAGACGGTATAAGGGATGTTCACAACCTAAGCTTAGGGGCGCTGGAGGTTCAATTGGTAAGATGCAATACCTATTCCAGAGCACCCGAGGATGAGGAAATCGGCATGACTGTCAAAGATGTTGAAGAAGGCTTCGTCATCGAAATATGCAGGGACGGAGAATCCATTAACGATCCCGACGAACCCATCGACGAGGATGACGAGTTGATTTGCCTTTCCTCCGGAATCACAAACACATTCGGAGATTTGTATAATCTCGGCATTATGTCCAAAAGACTTGATGTCAAAATGTCCATTCATACCCCGTACTACATGGATCTCGGGCAGAATATGAACGACGAGGACTCCACCCTCACATTCGAATGCTTCGACAGCCTCAGATATGCCGCTCTTATCATGAATGCCATGGACGGAGACATTGTAGTTACCAATCTAGGACTCTATGACAGAAAACGCGACAGAGAAGAGATTGACAACAACATAATGGAAAATGTCTACAACCTCATGGACTGGTGGCACGGATACGGCCTTAAACCCAGATTAGGCGTAGAAATTACGGGACATCAGGACGTATTCGGATCGTTGGATCAGGTTCTGGACTTATGCGATCAGGTTGAAGGCGCAGTTCCCGTTCTCAATTTCTCGCACTACCACTCCCGTACACACGGCGGCTTAATTACAAAAGAGGACTTCATAGATGTTATCGACAAAGTTCTGCCGTATTGCAAAGGATCTATGCACACCGCATTTGCGGGAGTTGATTATGATAAGGATGGCAATGAAAGACGCCTTACTCCGATCAAAAAAGGAGATTTGAAATTCGAACCTCTGGCAGATGCACTGATTGAACTCACTCCGGAAACCACCATCATTTCAACATCTCCCCTTCTTGAGCATGATGCTATGTACATGAGGATTATTCATGAAAGGGCACTGGCCAAAAAAGTAGCCAAAGAAATGAAGGAAAAGCGTAAGGCCGAACAGGCGACCGCTGTCGCCGCCGGTGAGTAAATTGACCCATCTGTCCGACATAATGGATTTATGTCGCGAAACACTTGAAACAGTAGATAGAGCCAAACTCGAATTGCTGGAAAAAGCAATACTGTCCAAGAGGAAAATATTCATCTACGGATCGGGCAGATCGGGCCTGATAGGACAACTGTTCGCAGTACGCTTGGTTCAATTGGGGTTGGACGTGCATTTCGTAGGAGAAATGACCACCCCTATCATTGGTCACGAAGATTTGACCTTGCTGGTTTCAAACACGGGCAACACATCTTCTGTTGTGCAAACAGCCAAAATTGCACATAGGATTGGATCTGAAGTGATATGCATAACAGGAAATGACAGAAGCGATTTGGCACGCGCATCCGATATAACTATTGTAATGGATATTCCCTGTGACGAACGCATATCGAAATCCGCACCATTGGGCACGATATTTGAAAATTCCACATTACTTCTGTTCGATTGCGTAGTTTGTGACCTTATGGAAAAAGAAAACATATCGGAACAGGACATGCGCAACAGACATGCAATTTGGGTATGAGGTTATTCGCTGACCAAAACCTTCGCTTGTATCAAACCTTTTTCCGTATTTTTATAAAAACTGATTTCGCATGCATACGGATTAATTATCATCAGAATACCGTCAGGATACTTTGACATTGCGTCAATCATTTTATCTGTTGGCGCAGTACTTCCGTTCAGATTAGACATACACAGCCCTATAGATCCGTCTGATGTCTTAGAAGTAGATTTAATCAAAAAATAGCCGCAATCTGTTTTGCGTCCGATGAGATACATATCCACACATTCATCATTCATAGAAAGAATGTCGGCGATATCGGAAGAAAAATCCATTACGCCGGATTCGATTACGACATCGACATTGGATAACAGACGGTTTTGCATATGTCCCCATAAAATGTACATGATTATTACTCTGACGACAACGAATCTGTATCGGATATCAAATCGAGTACGTCGTCATAAGCAACACAATCGCCTATATAATCTTCAGAACTCAATATAGAATATCCATTGCACAACATACAACGTTCAGTCTGCCAACAACCATTGGCCACGTCTATAATTGCAGAAACTTTGTCCGATTCTTCCATTTCCAATCTCATATGACGGTTGTCTTTTCTGTCAAACAATGTAAATCTGAGCATGGCAGAAAATTGCATGTAGGTATTGATAAAACATGACGGCACTTTTTAATTGTTATAGAATATACATCGTAGCATGGCGCTGAAACTTCCTGAGCATTCGCATTGCAGATACTGCGGAGATCCGATTTCGTACGGAAAAGAATTCTGCAACGATGTGTGTAAAGAAGCATTTCATAACGAAGAAAAAAATGAAAAAAGACGTGACAATCTGTTTTTTATCGGTGCCGCGGCGAGTGTGTTCGTAATTATTGTTCTTGCATACATCTTCTGAGATATTGAACGATATACTCCACATTATGTACGCGGACAATGTCGGCCCCGGAACATATAGAAGCATATGCCGCGGCTGCTGAGGCTTCATCCCTGTCCAACCCACTAAAGTATTCTTTAAGAAATCTTTTACGCGAAGATGCCATCAGGACAGGAAATCCACATGAATAATCTGACGAATGACATAAAATGTCCATATTTTGGGCAGGGGTTTTCCCGAATCCCATTCCAGGATCTACGATTATCTTATTCTCAGGAACCCCGGCATCGATTGCGACCTGTGCTTGACGAACAAGAAATGAACGGATGTCTTCTTTGTAATCAGACCCCATCACTGTTGTATGTGCCGTATCCGGAGTTCCTGCCATATGCATGATGATTACGGAGGCATCTCCGTCAGCACATATCCTTGCCATACCTTCCGAGCGCAATCCCCATACGTCGTTTATTATGTCTGCTCCGAGAGAAATACACCGTTCTGCCACTAACGGTTTCATTGTATCTATCGATACGGGAACCCCGATAGATGGCAACAAATCTTTAAGAACAGGCTCCAAACGTGCAATTTCCTCTTCAGCAGACACGGGTGATGACCCGGGACGTGTGGATTCCGCACCGATATCGATAATATCCGCACCTTGGTCGACTAAATCCAATGCGTGATTGACCGCATCGCATGGCTTCAGCCAACATCCTCCGTCTGAAAAAGAATCAGGGGTTACATTCAGTATCCCCATGATTAACGGCCCGTTTTCCAACGGACCGTTTTTACATGGAACTTTCATCAAAGCAACTCGTCTACGATTTCAACCAGATCTCTCACCTGTATTTTCCTGTCGCCTTTGGCAGAGGACAGATTGGTTACACAAAACGGACAGGTGGTTATAATCAAGTCGGCAAACGATGCTTCATCGAGTCTTGACGATGCAATATCCATAGATATTTCTGGATATGCTGCTCTGACACCGCCTCCGCCTCCGCAACAATGACTGGTTTTACGGTTGAAATCCATCTCTCTGAACTCAATCCCCGGAATCATCTTTATGACATCCCTCGGAGGTTCATACACATCACAATGCCTTCCGAGATGGCACGGATCGTGATACGTTGCCACTATTCCGTTCATCGGCTTCAGTTTAAGATCCTGTTTTGCAAGGAACTCGGTAATATGAAGAACCTCGAACGGCACATCGACATATTTCGGATATTCATGCTTAAACATCCTATAGCATCCGGCACATGCGAGTACAAGTGTTTTGATTCCGAGAGCCTTTATATTATCAACATTCGTCTGCATCAATTTTGTAACATCTTCCTGTGGCCAACCGACACGTTGCATAACCGATCCGCAACAAACTTCGTCCACTGTTGTAAAATCAGCTCCTATTTTCTCAAGAATAGAAATGGTTGCCTGAGCAGTCTTCTTGGAACGGTATGTCGCAGTACATCCCACATAATATCCGATCTCGGCCTTGTGCGGTTTTCTGCCGAGAGCTTCCGACCTGGAAATATTCTCGCCGAACGGATTGCCTGTTTTCAGTATATTGTCGCACATTGTCTTATGTTTGGATAAAATGTATCCGTTCTTCACGAGATCCGCACGACACAATTCAATTACATCCACAATCTTGACTTTGGACGGGCATCTCCTGACACAATCTGCACAGGTAGTACATGTGTACATATTCTTGATGAGTGCCTCATCAGGCTGTATCTCGCCGTTGAGTAAGCCGTAACTCATCACAATACGCCCTCTGGACAGAGCCGTATCCCACCCGATTGCTTTGTATGAGGGACATACACTCTTGCAGAATCCACACATAGTGCAGACATTTACTGCTTTCCTGACCTCCTCCAAACTGCACGTTTCGAATTTAGACATAGTGATCACTCTTTTACTATCGGTATTGTAACGCTTCCGTCCATTAAGACAATTATCCTCGCGTCGGGATTATCTGCCAATTCTTTGGAGACTGCATCCGAAACGGAAGCGAACGGCGTAATGATATTAGATCCGCGTATAATCTCTGGATCGAGATCTGTCACAGCCCAAATGGAAGCCCATGTAGCGATTTCTGCCATTTTTGCAGCTTTATGATAACCGAGTTTATATTCCGCACGAAGATTCTCCAGAATCTGTTCCGGGTCCTTGGATGATGACAGCTGTTTCAGGAAAGTAGCATGACCGATTCCCTCCCTGCACTTTGAAACCATTAAGATTCTTCCGCCCTCTTTAAGAGCCCATTTTCCGTTGTCCAGTGCCTTTTGGGATTGATATAAATCGACGTCCATAGGATACGGAGCCACAGAAATAACCATATCTGCTTTTTCGGGTATCGGCACGCAAAATACGTCTTTAGCCCATTCGACTGCTGTTTCGAAAGCAGGGTTTAAATCTCCTGAAGCGACTTTGTAAATGTTCTGATGGCGGTCCAACACCATTTGAATCGAGAAAATCATCTTTCCTTTAACGACTCCGAGAGCGTCCATCATATCTTCGTGAACTGGGTTTCCATCCAGAATCAATGATTGTGCTTCTTTTTTCATTGCCAGTTTATGATTGGCTTCAATTGTCCTGAAAGATGCCACGCCCGGAAGGAATGATTTGCGTCCGCCTGTAAATCCGGCAAAATAATGAGGTTCAACCGATGTTATGATGACAAGACGATCGGCATCTACTGCGATTTTGTTAACTTCCATCGGAGTACCGTTCTTGGAATCTCCGAGATATACACATTCAGAATTCTTGGCATCATGGCAGATTATCCTATCTTTCAAAGACTCGTAATGCGTTCCGAATACATTGTCATATTCTTCCTGCGTCATGTCTCTGTGCGTGCCTGTAGCTATAATATATCTGGCTTTTCTGAGATCCATACGTTTCGACAGAGCATCGAGAACTTTAGCGGTAGGCGTAGGGCGAGTTCCATCATTTACGATAAATACAATATCTTTGCCACCGTCTAAGAACTTTGCCAACGATTCATAACCTATAGGAGAATCAAGAGATTTACCAATCACTTCGTCCGGATTTCCGCATTCCACATCTTTTGGGTAATATGTACCTATGTAATTTTTATCAGGAATTTCCACTTTCTGGACTCCGTCTCTGCCATATTTCACGTCGATTTGCATTTGGACCGAACTGTCCAACGCGCTGGGGTTATTAATATCTATTATGTTCGCAACGAATGGAGAAAAAAATTCTAGGAGCACACATTGGTGCAAATTATACCGCATGTCACGAATCACAATATATCAAATCAATCCAAATGATTTGAAATAAACTTGAACTATACATAGAGCTAATGTGTCTATGCGGTGTTGCATTCAATAACATCACTAGTTGATAATGACATCTGCAATAACCTTTGGAATCTTTCCCCAGAATGCCAGACCTATCAGGATAACTTTACCGTGCATGTTTACATAGTACTTTCTGTCGTGAATCTGTTTTACAGCATTCTCCACACAAGCGTCCAAATCTTCTTCCTTATTGGCTTTCTTCAGTTCGATGATGATCGGAACAACATTTTCTTTCTTGGGAATCAAAATTATGCCTACTCTGCCGTTGCCGTATTCGGTTTCCGTCCTTACTTCGTAGGACGGAATCATTTCATACAGAATAGTCATCAGAACTGCTTCGTAGTGCAGTTCTGTTGTCAGATTGTAATAGCTTCCCACGGACAGAATCTTTCTGAGTTCTTTTGTCATGGTTTCGGCATCGCCGCCCAACACCGCACGGTTAAACATACCGAAGGCATCATAATCTACAGGACATAAATCCAAAGCCATCTTGTCGACAATTTTCATTACTTCTTTGTTGGGTATCGATATAGAATAGGTCTCGTTGTTATTCGGTACGGCCTTAAGGTACCCGGACATGACCATAAGAGTGTATAGTGCAATATCCGTATTGCCAAGTTTGGCATAAGTCAATGCTTCTTCGAGTCTGACATCCACAGATTTTCCGTCAATCAGCGAGAATATCTTTGAAAAGTTGTCCGTATTGGTTCTTTCCAACAGCCATGCTATAGGGATGTCAGAACCAGAATTCACCCAATATTGCTTAGGAATGAATTTACTTGATACATAATTCATAATGCTGAACGGATTGTATACTTCCGCGTTTCCGAATCTGTATCCGTCGTACCATTCTTTGGCTTCGGCAAACTTCTCCGGATGTCCGTAATATGCGAACAGATCCTTGATTTCGGCTTCCGTGAAGCCGAATCTCTCGTCGCTTCCGGTTGAGAATACATTGTTTATGGCGAGATTGTTCAATCCGGAGAATATACTCTCTTTAGCAATCGGCATCACGCCGGTGACGTAAGCCATCTGAACGTTGTCGTTGTTTTTCAGTATCGGCGACAGGAACGAACCGAGATAATCCATAATTTTACGGTGGGATTCTTCTCCAAAAGAATCCGATACGGCACGGTCGTATTCGTCAATCAAAACAATCGGATTGATGCCGTGATATCTTTTTAAAAATTCACATAGCAGAGGGATGCTCTTCAGAATAGAAGTTTTTGAAATGGATTCTGCCTGGGTTTTTACAAACAAATCCTTTTCATAATCTTCCAATACGTCTGAATTGCGCAGATATTTGTGGGCTTTGTATGCAGAACTGACGACCGACCCCATCATATTAATGAATGTATCAAAATCATCGCATTTGGTATCCTTAAGATTCAGTTTAATCACGGGAAACGCATTCTTGTAGCGTTCGTATTCCTAAAAATCAGATATTGCCAATCCATCGAACCAGTTGTTTCCTTTGTACTCTATGTTGAAGAAAGCATCCAGCATGGATAGATTGGTGGTCTTGCCGAACCTGCGGGGACGCGTGAAAAGATATACCCCCTGCGGATTGGAATCAAGGATATCCTTGATTAGGAGGGATTTGTCAACGTAATAATAATCTCCGGATATGATTTTGCTAAATGACAAACCCCTTGTATCCACAAACTTCATGAAACCAAATCATTCCACGATTTATTAAGTTCTTTCTGGCATACAGCATAAAAATTGAATGTGGCATCGGACTTTATACACATATCTCTAAAACATCAAAGAGTCTCCAAAGCTGCCGAAACGGCCGCGTTGCGCGCCGCATATTCACTATCTGCACCGGCAATTATTACCACGTCTTCGTCACAGACTCCCTCAATACGCATAGCCTCTGCCAATACCGGATCGAAAAACTCCATCTTCCACTCCGGCGGCATAAATATATTGCCTGAGGTCCTGACAAACACAGATGCACCTCTGGCACCTGCTTTTACCGCACAATTCCTTTGCAGTATTCCGTTGGTTACTCTTCCCGACACACCCTTGATTACAACACCGCATTGATAATTGCCGATAACGTATCTTGTATGAGGAAAATTAACTATACGAATGGGCAAACTATTGATGAGAGCAGCCCCGGATTCGGTTAACGAAACGATGCTTCCGTTCGATTTAAGAGCGCCCCAATTACGAAGAATCGTCAACATCTCTTTAACGTCATCCTCGTCATTTCCCATGTGTGAAACCAACTCATCGCGAAACACCGAATTGTTGCCCGCATCCTTTGATTCCTTAACATAATACAACATGCAATAAAGCCAAGAGTCTACGTAATGACATGATTGTCCGGTGGATGAAAGATTGATTAATTTCGCGTTGATCCTCTCCCGTTGTCACAATGGGGGGGGGAGAACAGGATAATTCGGAATCCGCCATATCTCTGGTGCACCTGTTCCATAATTTGGAACGGCACGAAGGACAACGAACCGGAACATCACTCCTACTGGCCCACTCATGTTTACATTTCACACATATATGCATAATCAACTCATTCTCATTCCAGCGCGTACTTTTACAAGCAGGACATTTATCAGGCACCGTTCCCGCAATTGCTTTCCACGAATGTCCGCACATTACACATACGTTCCATGGAAGCGCATCGCAATCCGTCAGCGAAATACCTTTTATCATAGTGCGGCGTGAAACAAGAATCAATCTCTTCATGCCCAAGTTGTATTCGGCTTCGCTGTACATTTTCATAAAGAACACAGGTACATCAAAAATCCGATATATATCTGTGATTATAAACATAAGAGTAAAATATCTACAGCTAACGCTGGCATATATAAAAAAACCCGGATTTTTATTCGTGAATGGATATTGGTTTTAAAGGTGGGAGGTTACCCTCCCTTTAGAAAAATCAGTCCTTTCTAAGGAAAGGATACGTCAGACACAACAAAATGCCGATGATTCCAACAATTACGGCCGCAATCAAAGGTGCCACGTTGCCTGCTATGTAGTTTGTTTCTCCTACTCCCACAACATATGTTGAAAGATGAGAAACTTCGATTATGGCCTTACCGTTCTCCCAAGTACAGTTGACGGGAGTCAGCATTCCA
Organism: uncultured Methanomassiliicoccales archaeon; assembly: GCA_934234005.1. Taxonomy (GTDB): domain Archaea; phylum Thermoplasmatota; class Thermoplasmata; order Methanomassiliicoccales; family Methanomethylophilaceae; genus Methanoprimaticola. The sequence continues at coordinate 24,405 of CAKQHC010000005.1, forward strand.
TTTTCGTCTGCATACCATGCACGTATATCGTCAGCGGAATAGCCCTCGGGAATCTCACAATCTACGACAAGACGGATTGTTCCGCCGAGTTCGTGAATGTCGGAATCTCCGACAGACAGATTGAATTCCTTGGTGACAAGCATCGAAACTCCGATTGCAGGGCCGACAGCCTTAGCGGGATTTCCGGAAGATACGTTGATTCTTCCTTCGGAAAAATTCTCAATTACGGTTTTATCCAAAATAATCGACGAATCTTCGAAGGATAATTCGACATCGGCTTCGGATGCTGCTTTCATGGCCTCGTTACTGATTGATAAGGATCCTCTGCCGGCATCCTCAATCTTCACAGTAATTTTTCCCTCGGTCATTTGGGAAGATGCTGCCTTAGCCTGCGACAAAGCAGCATCTATTTCTGATTTAGATACGTCATTTTTTCCCGAAATAATAGTCGACTGGACTTCAGATTGTTTGTTTCCATTGATATCTGTCGTCTCTTTGGCTTTGGTTGAGATGCCTGTATTCTCGTTGTTTATGACGATGATGTCGGTAGTACCGATAACTTCTCCGTCTTTCTTGTCAACGATTTTTGTTATTTCGGTGCTTCCGCCTTCAAACTCATTCTTCTCAACGGTTGTGATGGTAACGCTTCCGTCTTTGTTGGATGCAGCGCTTCCATTACCTTCTACGGTAACAATACACTCTGCCTGATAATCGCCGGACTTTGCAGTGAGTACCGCAGTTCCTTTGCTTTTGGCAGTAAACTTTCCGTCACTGTCGTATGATATGACATCTTCATCGGAAATACTCCAGGATACAGTTTTGTCTGTGGCATTTTCGGGAAGAAGCTTTACATTGATCTCGAAACGGTCCCCTACCTTCACATCCAAAGATGTTTTGTCGAGAATGACGTCCAGCACAGGAATCTTTGTTCCGTTGTCTACTTTAAAAGGCATTGTATGGAATACTTTGGATGATTCTCCCTGAACCCTCAGCACATACTCTCCGTCATCCAGATATTTCACAAACGAAGAATCCAAATGTCCGTTTACCACGCTGCGGCTCGGACCGAAACATACTAGGTTGTTGTCTTTGTCCAATACCAGAACATACACGAAAGAACAATCAGTGTCTATGGAGAAACTGATATTGGCTTCCTTGTATGATACGTCCTTAATTTTCAAAGAAGAACCTACAGTCTCGGATACGGTAACTGCAAAAGACGTTTTGTATCCGCCGTCCACGGCAATTATGCTGACATAAGCGGTTCCCGGACCGACGGCTACCAGTTTATTGCCGTTCTCCACCGATACCACAGCAGAATCGGAAGATTCGTATGTTACATCTGTAACGGTTGCATTCCACGGACTGATTGTATAATTCGGAACAATTTCGGAACCGATACCGACGGTCATAACCGGAACATTAACCGTTATTCCGGATACGGGCGTCTCGGTACTGAATTCAAAATCGTCATAAACTGTCGAAACAGGACCCTGTACATGAAGCACATATGATCCTTTTACAAGATTTTTGACGAAATATGAATCCACTGCCCCGTTCTGAACCGTGGGGTTTGATGCCGTGTACACAACATTGCCGTTTGTGTCACATACCATGACATAAACATACGGACAGTCCGATGCAAGCTTAAAATAAACCTTGTCTTCGAAATATTCTACGGACGTTATATCTACATACGACCCCACTTTGTCTGTCACAGTCACACAGCACATTCCGCTGAACTCACCGTCAACGGTGACGGTAATGTATGCAACTCCGACAGAGACTGCGAGAATAATATTGTCGTCACTGACGGATACTATCCCCGGATTGGACGAAGTCAGTACGACGCTTCCTCTGGCTCCGTCTGGAAGAATCTTGTATTCCACGGAACCTTTGTCGCCTACTACCATCGTTTTCTGGAAAGAAACATCGATACCGGCAACATCCGGATAAACATTGAATGGTTTTGTATCGGTTACGTCGGCTTTGTCTCCGATTACTTTTAGGAAATAACTCCCGAGATCCAAGGCCTTCACAAACGATCCCGATGCAACCCCCTGTTTTACGTCTGAACTCGGACCGAGATAAACGATATTTTCGGCTTCATCGAGTATAATGACGTAAATGAAGGGGGAGTCGGTCTCCACACTGTAGGAGACCGCCCCGTGACCGTAATTCACCGACACGATGTCCAGTTTCCCGGATGCTGCATCCGATGAAGGCATCATCGGAACAATTGTTGCGCACAGAATTATCAGTACTGCAACAACTGTTGCCGGGACACCACGGTTTGTTTTCATACAGACCACATCATGCTCCGAACGAATATGCAACTCTGTCAAGAGTATTGAATTCCAACGGGTTACAGGAATCTACAACACTAATCGAAACATTCTTCAATCCGTTCTTGGACACGGCGAAGACGTTGTTCTGACATTCTCCGTACTCGTTGAAAGTAATCTTCTGATAGTTCCATACAACATTGTTGTCGTATTCGGCAATCATGAGAACGTATACTCCGTCTTCGGCGTATCTGCTGGCATAGTAATCGAAGAATACCATGTTGTTGGCTTCGCTTACAGTGGGTGCGTACACTGCCATAATTGTCATGTCTCCGGCAACAACGTCTCCCTGAAGAACAGGAGTTCCGTCGTAGTTGTACCATCCGACAAACGTATATCCTTCCTTGACAGGTGCGTCGGGAATCTTCAGCTCTGTTCCGTTAACAGATTCAGGATAGTTCATTACAACCTTTCCGTCAACTACGAACGAAACTTCGTGGTACTTCTGTCCGGTTATGAAGAATATGGATGAATCGTTGTACCAGTAGATGTAACCGCTGGCAGATGTCCTGATGTGCGTTGTGGCATATTGACTGTATCCGGTCTTGTCGATGGTCTCGGCCTTTCCGGCTTCGGTCTTTGTCTGATCGTCGCTGTATACCCAAACTGTATCGGATCCTCCGTACGGGACCACATAGATGTACACCTTGTAATTGTTGTCGGCGTTGGCATAATATGTATTGAGAACAATACCTCCGTGGGTCCTGGCTCCGGTCTCTTTGTAAATCATCTTAAACGATTCCATGTCTATGACGACGAGATCGCTTCCTGAGTGGATGTATCCGCGTCCGTTAAACACGACAAGACCCGACTGCTGGGTGTTGTTGGGCATCTCCATGACTTGTATGGAGTCTTGGTCAAACACACCGTCGCTTACCGCTACTCTCAAAAGAACGGGAGTTCTTGCGGTCACATAGGGGTTCTGCTCTCCGAACAATCCGCTGGTATACGACGCGATATATGCCCAACCGTCGTAAACGGTGAGCCAACCGTCATCATAGTAGTGTCCGTACTGGTATTCGTTTATGTTCGCTTTACTCTTGATTGCTCCGGTTCTGAGATCGATGGACTCGATCGCACGGTCGGGTTGATCGGATGCAGGAGAAACGGGAAGGTGGAAGAGATAATCTCCGTCGATAACCGATTTTCCGTAGTGCTTTTCAAGTACGGTGCTCCATATTTCTTTAGGCACATACCCTTCGTCGGTATATTCCACAGACCATCTCTTTGCAGTGCTGTTGCTGAGACTGATGAAATCTCCGTCATACATTCCGAGAGGTACGGACGGTGCTTCGAAAAGATAGTTCAGATCGAGGTCGTAAACATACGTTCCGTTGAATATGTAACCTCCGTAAGAATCTAAGGTACTTGCGGCATCCTTTACAGTCACGGTAAGTGTGTCAGTCGGCATTCCGTTGGTGAAATCGGAATTGAGATTGATTCTCATTATGTTCTTTCCGGAAACCAAGTAAAGATAGTCGCCTACTGCGGCGTATCCGGAAGGCATATTGGAATAATAATCGAAACCCATGTCCAAAGGATCTTTGTAAGTACCGATCCAAAGCATCTTAGCATATTCCTCGCTGGGAAGAGTCATCGGTGCATTGACGATATATTTGTAATCAGACTGCTCAAACATTACGGCAACCTGAACGCTGACAGATTTCTGAACATCTTTTACAACAATCTGAGTGTCGGTGGATTCGGAGTATTTTCCGTTGACGAACCATCCTACGACGGTGTACGAACCTACTCCGTCATAAGCGAATGTAACATCGGATCCTTTGAGAACGGTATTTCCGCTGTCGACATTGCCTGCGTACCAATATGCTTCAAGGGAACCGCGTGCGGCGTAGAAGCTGACATCAATCTTGGAATCTTCGGAAACGGACGATGCAAAGAATGCCGTATCGTCCGTCAAAGCCTGTTTGAAATCGTATGCTTTGTCGGAATCGTAAAGGTACCATGCATCGGATTTGTCCGAAGGCACGAAATCCTGTCCGTATGTGTATTTCTTGGAATCGACAATCTTTCCGTCTTTAACAAATGTAACATCGAATTCTTCGGGAACGACTCCGGTGATGACGATGGTAGTATCGTCGGTGATTGCAGGTATGCTTATCCAACTGTCGTGATGAGCCTTATAGGATGCCTCACCGATTTTTGCGGTCAGGTCTTTCAACACATAACCGTTGTCCGGTATGACGTTGAACAACATACTGTCGCCGTGTTTTACGGTTTTCACATCAACCGTGGTCTTGGCATTGTCGACTTTAACGGCTACAGTGTACTCATTAACCTCCACTCCGGAAACAGTAACATTCTGGTATGTTCCCGTGGGCTTGATGACGAATGTGTTATTTTCAATCTTTACATCCGAATCTCCGATTTTGATAGAGACTTTTGATCTGTCGTATGCGTCATCAAGAACGAACGTATACGAAATTCCGTTCTCCGACTCTTCGCCTTTGGTAAATGTTATTCCGTCTATTGCGGGCATGATGAAACTGGTTCCGTCCGCACACGATGTAACACGGGTTACGGGATACTTCGCTTCGAACGTAGAATAATCGGCTTTGCTGTATTCGGGGACGACAAATACGAAATTGCTCTTGCAGGAGAAATGACCCACTGTGATTGTTTTTCCGATAACCTCGGCATCGGTGTTCATAAGAACAACCTGTTTGAGTGTGGTCACACCGGAGATAAAGGTAGACCCGGTCTTGGTAACGCCTGAACCCAGATACAAATACTCCAGCTGTGTGCAACCTTCGAGCGCATAATTGTTTATGGTTCCCGCCCAAATTTCGAATGATTTGATGGCTGTTCCGCTGAACGTCCTGAATCCCAAATCAACCGCTGTTTCCTTGGAGAATGTAACCTCCGTCAGTGTATTGACCTTTTGGAATGCGTTGGAACCGAATGTGAGTTTTGCATCCTTTACATTTGTGAAATCGGCTGTCTTGAGAGGAGTGCCATAAAACGCATATGAATCTACGGATGTGAGATTCTTGGGAGCTTTGAACGATTCGATTCCGCTCTTGTAGAATGCACTTCTCTCGATTGTTTCCACATTGGATGCTTCGCCGAACACTACGGTTGTAAGTTTGGGTATGTACGAAAGTGCGTATGCTCCGATTGTAGTCACCGAATCGGGAACGGCAAATTTACCGTCATCGCCGATCGAATAATCCGGAACATAAACAAGGGTTTTCATATCCTTGGTATACAGAACCTTGTCTTTCAGAACATAGGTTTCGTTTCCGTCTTCGAGAATGATGTCGGTTATGCCCTCGTCCGGGAATATTCCGTTTTCTATCGCAATAACTTCCTTTGATATTGTAATCGTACCGTCTGTGATCTTTCCGTCTTCGTCTTTGGGAAGATTTACCTCCGCTACGGTCTTGGTCACATGGTCCCCGGCATCGGTGCGATATATGATTTTAACCACTTTGAGGTTGCCTTCGTCCAAGAGACTGTGCGAGAATGCTCCGCTTCCGACTGTCACATCCTTCGTCTCGTTCATAATGACAATCGAAGTCAGGGCAGAACAGTAAGCGAATGCATCACTGCCTATTGTTTTTACGGATGACGGAATGATTACTTCCTGCAATGATTTGCATGTGCTGAAACAATAATCTCCTATAGACGTTATCTTATCTCCGAACTTTATCGTCTGAAGGTTGGACATTTCTCTGAAAGACTGATTAGGGAGCGCTCCGCCGAGTACGGAAATATCCAGCACCTTTATCGCGGAGTTATTGAGGAAATTGCTGCCTATGCTTTCCAACGAATCGGGGAATTTGGCCAAGCCTTCCTCGGCCGGTTCATTGCCGTAAGTTATTGTTGTAAGATTGGACCATCCGGACAGCGAATAATTACATACACTGGTCAGTTTATCGGACAGGACAAGCGTCTTTGCAGGAATATTGGTAATCTGTTTGTCGATCTTGTCTGTTAGAATATATGCGATATCGATATTTTTGCAACCGTCGAATGCCTTGTTGTTTACTTCCTTGTCGGCCGCGACATACATCTCCTTAACCAACGGATTGTTAGCAAATGCTTGCATTCCGAGATTGACACTGAACTTGGACGGAAGGTTCAAATCCTTATAAGGAGTCTTCGTATCCGCCAACATAAGAGCAAGTCCGTACTCTCCGATTGTCTCCACCGATGAAGGAATTGTAAGCGTTCCGATGGAGGGATCTTTTTTCACAGGGTTCTCAGAGTACTGGAAGTATTTAGAAGTCCATACGACCTCGCCCATTACGTCACTTGTCTGATAGTAAAATGCATATGAGTTAATTTTAGTAACCGTGGACGGAACCGTAACGTCGCCTGTAGGGTTGAATGCCTTAATCAGAACTGTTTTGTCCGCATTATAGAGTATGCCGTTGTCGATAACAAAGTTCTTGTTTCCGTCTGCAAGTTTGATGTCAAATGCAAGAGGCGGGAATGTGCCGTCTCCGATCTTCTCCAAGGATGCGGGAAGGGTGATTTCGGTCAGGGAATACAGATTGTAACGAAGCACCTGAGACTTGCCTGAAATCCAAGTGTTGG
>CAKQHC010000006.1 GCA_934234005.1 uncultured Methanomassiliicoccales archaeon
AGCCGAACCATCCCCCATACGGCGTAGCATCGCCGCTGGCGTATGATCTAGCACACGTCCAGGTTTCGTATGATCGGCAATCATCGGACTTGATCCGTTCTCATCCTCCATTTACGGAGTCCTATGCCTCTTCCCCGGTTCTGGAACTCAGGCCGGGTGCATGTATTGATTCGATTTGAAACACATGTTGGTTCACAACACGCGCAAAAGTGCCGTAGACATAAGAGATATTTAAAGGTTCTCATGCCTCGTCACCTGACGACTTGATTATGCCGTCCTTCGGCCTCACACATCGTGTGAACCGACGCGATGTTTGACTTCGCGCAACCCCCTGCACACATAACAGATATATAAACATTTTGTTTAAGGAGATCATGGCGAGAAAATAATCATGATTGCATCGGGAATTTCGGACCTTAATCTCTTCAAATCAGGATGATAGAGACGGACAAGATCATTTCTGTACAAGGGTTTTTTAAGAAAGCGCGATACGAACGGAGCTTCTATAATGCCTTCCACTTTCCACGCGCCGGTTTCCGAAGACGCATCTGTGGAAACAAAAATCGGTAAACGCAGCCTTATACGTTCCTGATCCGTACACTCATTCCAAATCTTGTCAATCTGCTCTTCGGGTATCTCCACGACAGAACCGTCACGCGTACGGAATGAGTAATCTCCGCTGTCGTGCATTTCGCATAATGTTCTGCGCCCTACGGCAATGCTGCGATTTAACTCTGCCATCATTGCCTCGATGTCGGTTGCCTCTTTCATATAACCCGTTATCTTAATTATTGTATATACTATAAGAGGACAATACGCGAAGGAGAATAAGTATGTCCGGATACAGCAACCCCGCGATTGAAAAAGCAATATCTGAGCACCCGTGTTATAACGAATCGGCCCATCACAGTTTTGCAAGAATGCACATTCCCGTAGCCCCCGCGTGTAACATCCAATGCAGATACTGCAACAGAAAATTCGATTGTTGCAACGAATCCCGCCCGGGAGTAACAAGCGAGGTGCTGTCCCCCAGACAGGCTTCTGATAAAATTGCCTATGTAAAGAGCAAAATAGAGAATCTGCGCGTGATAGGAATTGCTGGGCCCGGCGATCCTCTCGCCAACCAATCTACGTTCGAATCGCTGAAACTTATCAAAGAAGAACATCCCGAACTGATTCCGTGCGTATCAACCAACGGACTTGCTCTTCCCGAAAATGCAGAACGTCTGTTTGATCTGAACGTCAGATTCGTAACTGTAACGATGAATGCATGCGACCCTTCGATTGGAGCCCGCATCTATTCCAAAGTAGCATTGGATGGAAAATGCTATTTCGATACCGAAGGGGCATCCGTACTGATTGAGAAACAAACTGCAGGCATTCGCAAATGCGCAGACCTTGGCATGGTTGTAAAAATCAACATTGTAATGATTCCCGGAATAAACACGGATCACATCCCCGAACTTGTAAAATACGTGAAAAAACTGGGCGCGTATACAGTAAATATTCTGCCTCTGATTCCCGTAGAAGGAACGGAATTCGAAAATCTGAGGGCGCCTACGGTGCTGGAACGCAAAAAACTCATGGATCTTTGTTCGATTGATGCAAAAATGATGCGCCACTGCAGACAGTGCCGTGCTGATGCCATAGGTCTGCTCGGAGAAGACCGTTCACAGGAATTTGTTCATATCGGAGGATGTACGGGTGCATCCAACGGATGCGGACCGATAGAAAATGATATCATTGTTCCCGCATCGAACAACAAAAAGTACGTCGCAGTTGCCTCCATAAACGGAGAATTTGTCGATTCCGGATTCGGAAATTGCAAACGTTTCATAATTTTCTCGCTGAATGACGACGAAGTCGAATACATCCGTGACGTCCGTATAGATTCGAATCCGTCCGTTGCGGGTTCGAACCACAGGAAACATATAGAGAATGTCGTAGAATCAATCAAGGAATGCGGAACAATTGTCGTTAGAGAGATAGGCCCGCTTCCGCGCAAGGTCCTCGGCAACCTCGGAATAAACGTAATCGAATCCCAGGCGGAAATAAGAGATGTCTTATTATCCTTGCTCCGCTCCTGACGGCCTCCGCGTAAGCTCAAAACATTATATTTATATGGGTTTCAATAAAGCCCCAGCATAAAGGAGTGTACAACATGGACGCTCAGACAATGAGAGAAACTTATGTAAATTACTTCAAGGAGAGGGGACACAGCTTCATCAGCTCGGCTCCGCTCATTCCGGAAAACGATCCGACTGTTTTGTTTACGACCGCAGGAATGCATCCTTTGGTACCGTACCTTCTCGGAGAAAAACATCCTGCAGGAACCAGACTCGTTGATTATCAGAAGTGCGTAAGGACCGGAGACATCGACGAAGTCGGAGATGCGAGCCACCTGACATTCTTTGAAATGCTCGGTAACTGGTCACTCGGCGATTATTTTAAAGAAGAATCCATCGACTACAGTTACAATTTCCTCGTAAATGTCCTTCATATGGATCCGAATCATTTGGCGGTAACCGCTTTCGCAGGCGAAGGAGACATACCGCGCGATGAGGAAACGGCAGCCATTTGGAAAAAACACGGACTCAGAGACGATCAGATTTATTTCTACGGAAAAGAAGACAACTGGTGGGGTCCCGCCGGACAAACCGGACCGTGCGGACCCGATACCGAAATCTTCTTCGATGACGGCAGGCCCAAATGCGGACCTGAATGCGGACCGTCCTGCCACTGCGGCAAATTTACGGAAATTTGGAACAACGTGTTTATGCAATACAATAAAGACGCCGAAGGAAAACTGACGCCTCTTAAACAGAAAAACGTGGACACCGGCATGGGTCTTGAAAGAATTCTCCGCATCCTCAACGGTAAGGAAACGGTCTACGATACACCCCTCTTTTCCGGGATCATCGGAAAGATAGAGGAACTCTCCGGGAAAAAATACGGCGAGAACGATGAAGACACCAAAGCATTCAGGATTGTTGCGGATCATCTCAGGGCAGCTACGTTCATCTTGGGTGACGGCGTCGTTCCCGCAAAAATCGGACAGGGATACATTCTCAGAAGACTCATCAGAAGGGCCAGCAGATACATGTCCAAACTCGGCATAGAGGATGCGTGCATGCAGACTATAGCCGAAGAAGTAATCAGAGAATACTCCAAATCCTATCCGGAACTGGAAAAGAACAAAGAATTCATCTGCACCAACATCACCGCGGAGGAAAACAAATTCCGCAAGACTCTCACCAAGGGACTCAGACGCTTCAATGAGATGCTGGCCGAAAACGGAGACAGAAAGACCCTTGACGGCGAAGCCGTGTTCAGACTGTACGACACATTCGGATTCCCGGTCGAACTTACCCAAGAACTCGCCGCGGAACAGGGACTGAACGTTGATATCAACGATTTCAACAACAGGTTCAAAACACATCAGGATGCATCCCGCGGAGAAAACGGTACGTTCAAGGGAGGATTGGCGGACCACAGCGAAGAAACTACCAAACTCCACACTGCAACCCATCTCCTGAATGCCGCACTGAAGAAAATCGTAAGTTCCGACATCAATCAGAAAGGATCCAACATTACTGCAGAAAGACTGAGATTCGATTTCAACCTTGACAGAAAAGTCACGCCCGAAGAAATCGCCGAAATCGAAAAATTCGTAAACGATGCCATCAAAGCAGCCATCCCCGTCGTATGCGAGGAAATGCCGTACGAAGAGGCCAAAGCCAGGGGCGCAGTCGGAGTGTTTGCCAACAAATACGGCGAAATGGTCAAAGTCTACACAATCGGCGACGTCTCCTGCGAAATATGCGGCGGACCGCATGTCTCAAACACATCGGAACTTCAGGGATTCAAAATCAAGAAAGAAGAATCCGCTGCCGCGGGCGTCAGACGCATTAAAGCGGTAGTAGGTAAATTCGACTAATCAAACCGGCACCCGCAAGGGTGCTTTTTTTACTTTTTTAATTCGCCCGATTAAATTCCGAATAAACATATCGGAATATACAGAACGACACAATCGGAACAAAACATATGAGTGGACTGGGCGCGATTTGAACGCGCGACTTCTTGCTTGCAAAGCAAGCGATCTTCCAGCTGATCTACCAGCCCACTGAATACCCCGATTATGCAAATATAATATATACCTTTCGCATCCCATTTAATAAAGAGCGCACAATACAGGCTGTTACATTTCGAAAACATGAAATCGAAATGCAGATATAGTGTTGCGTGCTAACACTTCACACGGTGTACGAAATGTTTGGAAAAAGCATCAGATTGGAAAGAATCATGGACAGAACAACCGGAAACTGCGTCATAGTGCCGATGGACCACGGAATATCGGCAGGACCCATCGAAGGACTCGTCAACATGAAAAAAACCGTTGACGATGTTGCCAACGGCGGTGCGACGGCAGTTCTCATGCACAAAGGGCTTATCCGCTACAGCCACCGTACATCCGGAAAAGACATCGGTCTCATTCTCCATCTTTCCGCTTCCACAGACATCGGAGTATCCAGCAACAGAAAGGTACTCGTTGCCACCGTGGAAGAAGCAATCAAGACCGGAGCCGATGCTGTTTCCGTCCACATTAACGTAGGCGCAGAGACCGAAGGAGAAATGCTGGCCGACGTAGGCCGCATATCCAAAGAATGCAACGAATGGGGAATGCCCCTTCTGGTGATGGCATACCCGCGCGGACCCAAGATCACAGATTCATACGATCCTCAAATGGTTGCGCACGCGGCCCGCGTAGCATCCGAACTCGGAGCAGACATTGTCAAATGCAGTTATACCGGCGACATCGATTCGTTCAGAGACGTCGTAAAAGGAGCACTTGCACCCGTCGTAATCGCAGGCGGACCCAAAATGAACTCCGACGACGAAATCCTCCAGATGGTATACGACTCCATCGAAGCCGGCGGACACGGAGTTTCAATAGGAAGAAACGTGTTCCAGCACAGAAACGTACAGGCAATGACAGGTGCGATTTCCGATATCGTCCTCCACGGATACACCGTAGAAGAGGCAAAGAAGAACAACCCGATGTGATTCGATGCAGAAGGAACTGTGGATCAGAGCCGACCGCCCGGATGATGCCGAGGAACGTAAAGAACTCGTCCTTTCGGCACTGGAGGCAGGCGTAGAAGTTGCACTGGTTAGGAAAGAAGACGAATCTTTCTCCGAATTCGGCAAAATAGAAGTACATACCATATCCAAAGGCAAAGTTTCCGACGGGTACGAATTGGTAGAGCTCAAAACTCCCGAAGATCAGGACCGCGCACTCGCCCTTGTAGGCAAATGCAAAGGAGTTATTCTCGATTCTTCCGACTGGACCGTCATCCCTCTTGAGAATTTGATTGCCAAATTCAGAAACAGCGAAACAAAAGTGCTGGCCTGCGCATCGGATGTGGAACAGGCCAAACTGTATATGCAGACTCTCGAATCGGGCGTCGACGGCATTGTCATTGATACCGACGACGGAGACTCCATAAGAAAATTCGCTGAAATCGTCACCGAGGAACCGTCTGTAGAATTACAGGCTGTCGAAGTTGTCGATGTCAAAAACATCGAGATGGGAGACCGCGTGTGCATCGACACCGTGTCCCTCATGGTTCCGGGCGAAGGCATGTTAATCGGTTCTTCCGCAAGCTGCCTCTTCCTGGTGCAATCCGAAAGCGAAGACAACGGATATGTCGCCGCCAGACCGTTCAGGGTAAATGCGGGCGCCGTGCACGCGTACGGAATGGGTCCCGGAGGACGCACAAGATATCTTTCCGAACTCAAGGCCGGAGAACCGGTGGTTCTGACGGACCGCACCGGAAAATGCCGCATATCTTCCGTCGGAAGATGCAAAGTCGAAATGAGGCCTCTGTTGCTTGTCACCGCCACAGACGGAGAAAAGACATACACAACAATTCTGCAGAATGCCGAGACCGTCAAACTCGTATCGGAAGACGGTTCGATATCCGTTTCCAAACTGAAAAAAGGAGACAGAATTCTGGCCAGAATCGAATCGGGCGGCCGCCATTTCGGAATGAAGATCGAAGAAACAATCACGGAGATCTGATGAAGATCTGCGCATCGATCAGCAGCATCGCCGATCTGAACAGGATCGACGATGCCGACATGGTCGAAATCAGACTCGACCTGCTCGGTTCCGTACCGAAGGTCAAAGACAAGGATCTCCTTGTCACATTCCGTACGCCTTTCGACAAATCGGTTCTCCCGGAAGGATATTCCGGTATGATAGACGTGGGAGAGGAGGAAAGACCGGATACCGATTTGGAAGTAATTGCGTCATATCACGATTATGAGAAGACCCCTAATTCCGAACGCATCCGTTCGATACTCGGCAATCAGGATTCGGACATCGGCAAAACGGCGTTCAAAGTGAATACGCTCCGGGATCTTGTCAGCATATCCGATGCCGCGAAAGGATATCCCAAAAAACATGTTATTCTCGGCATGGGGCCCATGGGTACGGTCACACGCATAAGACAGAAACTCCTGGGCAACGAATTTACATTCGGGTATGTCGGAGAACCGACCGCACCGGGACAGCTGAGCGTTTCGGAAATGGCATCGCTCGGGGACGACTGCATGATTCTGGGAATTTTGGGCAATCCGCTCTCGAAAAGCAAATCGCCCGTAATGCAGAATGCCGCTTTAAAAGCATCCGGCATAAACGGAATCTATCTCCCGTTCGAAACAAAAGACCTCGACTCCGTGGAAGAAGTTATCCGCGCATACGAAATCCGCGGAATGAATGTGACAATACCCCACAAACAGGAGATTATGGACCACCTGGATGCCGTTGACGGCAATGCATCGTCAATCGGTGCCGTAAACACCGTCGTAAACGACAACGGGAAGCTTATCGGATACAATACCGACGTAGAAGGAATATCGAAGGCGCTTTCCGCAGCCGGCATAGTTCCGAAGGGTATGCGCGTACTTATCATGGGTTCCGGAGGAGCCGCCAAAGCATGCGCGCACAGACTGTCTCCCGACTGCGACATAACAATAACGGGAAGAAACCGTTCCACCGGCGAAGAACTGGCCAAAGAATTCGGAGCGTCTTACAGATCCGGAGATTCCGTGTCGGTACGCATGTACGACCTTATTGTCAACTGTACGCCCGTAGGAATGTATTCAGACGGGCCGTATCCCATCAACATTTCTGCCGTTGACCGCTCCCAGGCCGTATTCGACATGGTATACGGAACGGAAACACCTTTGGTCAAACACGCTAAAGAATCGGGATGCAGAGTCGCATACGGCGCAGACATGCTGGCCGGACAGGGTGCCGCATCGTTCGCATTGTGGACCGGCATACAGAACACATTTGATATCATGAGGAGAGAACTCGAATGACAGGAATAGGCCAATCGCACGGAGCGGTGACTGTTATAAATGCCATGCCCTGCGGCATAGGGGCCACCATAGGCGTATCTTTGGAAACTAGGGCGGTTTTCAATCCCGACGGTTCCGAACGCATAGTTACCATTGTGAACGATCCGTCTGAAAACGACAGCATGGCCCGCATCTGCGTCAGAAGGGCATATGAAGCTGCCGGCGAACCCGAACCCGAAGGCTGGACGCTAAAGACAGATTCCCAAATACCCGTTTCCAGGGGATTGAAAAGTTCCAGTACCGCATGCAACGCAATACTCAGAGCCGTATTTGCGGAACTGGACCGCGAAATGGATCCAGTGACTCTGATTAAGCTGGGCGTGGAATGCGCCAGAGAAGCAAAGGTTACTGTAACGGGATCGTTCGACGATGCCTGCGGAAGCGGATTGGGCGGACTCGTCATGACGGACAATACCTCCGACGAGATAATCGCACACTCCGACATCGGCGAATATGACTGCATAATTCATGTTCCGCATTACAAAATACCGAAAACAGGCCTGAATCTGGATGCTCTGCATTCGGTTGCACCCGAAATCAGAATGGCAATAGGACTCGCCATGAGAAAACCGTTCGATGCCATGACAATTAACGGCAGAATAATATCGCGCGTTTCCGGCGTCGACAATTCGGTTGCGGAAAAAGCGATTTCCATGGGTGCTCTCGGCGCAGGCATGTCCGGTTCGGGGCCTGCCGTAGCCATAATTGTACCGAAAGGCGACGGCGCATCGTTCTCCGAAGATCTCGGATATGATCCGGAAGACATCATCATAACCTCCACGAGGTGCGGCGAATGACTTCCATGGCTTTCAAAGGAGGAAAAATGAAGGGAAAAGTCCTGCCTCCGCCTTCCAAGAGCCACACCCACAGGGCATTCTTTATGGCTGCCATGGCAGACGGGGAATCGATTATTTCCCATCCGCTGATATCTTCCGATACCAAAGCCACGTTAAACGCGTGCAGGATGATGGGGGCTGAGGCAAACGTCCGCGACGACGGAAAAGTAACCGTAAACGGAGGGAATCTCCATGCGCCGGAAGGGATTGTGGATGCGGACAACTCGGGAACGACTATGCGCATATTCACGGGTCTGTGCTCGATGTTCGGCAAACCGGTTACGATTACGGGCGACGAATCTCTTCTGAAAAGACCGATGGGGCCGCTGCTGAATGCCCTCGAACAATCGGGAGTGTCGTGCCGGTCCAATAACGGACTTCCTCCGGTAACCGTTACGGGACCCGCCAAAGGGGGAAAAACTGCAATTGACGGGAGCATAAGCTCCCAATACATAACCGCCCTGCTGATGGTTGCCCCCATGTTGGCGGCACCGTCCGAAATAACCGTAAACGGATCCATGGTGTCCGCGCCGTATCTGGACATCACGGTATCGATGATGCGCCTCTTCGGATCGGAAGCATCCAGAAGCGGCAACGTATTCTCGGTCGCAAACTCCGGCTACAAACCGTATAACTACACCGTACCGTCGGACTTCTCGTCTGCCGCTTTCCCTCTTGTAGCGGGTGCCTTAGGCGGAGAAGTTACGGTCACGGGCATGGATATGAACGACCCCCAGGGCGACAAAATGATCATAGATATCATCCGTGCGGCCGGATGCAGTGTAGAAGTGGCCGGAAACGAAATAACCGTTCGCAGCGGAAAGCTCCGCGGATGCGATGTCGATTTGGGCAAAGCTCCCGATCTGTTCCCCGCGGTTGCGGTCATGCTTTCGGTAGCCGAAGGGGACAGCAGACTGTACGGCGCCCCCCAACTCAAATTCAAAGAAAGCAACAGAATCGAGACCGTAGTTAATCTTATCAACGGAATCGGAGGATGTGCCGAACCGACCGACGACGGATGCATCATACACGGGAAACCCGAAGGACTGAAAGGAGGCAGCATAATCCACAAAGGAGACCACCGTCTCATGATGTCCGCAGCCGTAGCATCCATTGTATGCAAAGATGCCGTCGTAATGGACGATATCGAATGCTGTGCCGTATCATATCCCGATTTCGTGGAACAGATGAAATCCCTGGGCATGGTGACGGAGGCTTTGTGATGTACACGTTCGGAAAAAAGATTGTTGTGGATCTGTTCGGCAAAAGTCACGGCCCGTGCGTCGGATGTATCCTGAAAGGCCTGCCTGCCGGCATGGATATCGATTTTGAAAACATATCCGCAGAGATGGAGTTAAGAAAACCCGTAGGGCGCATAGGCACTCCCAGAAGAGAAGCGGATTCCGTAGAGTTTGTACAGGGTATTGCCGACGGCAAAACGGACGGCAATCCTATCCTGATGCGCATCGCCAACGGAAATACGGACGGCAGCAAGTATATGCAGTTCTATGACAAACCGCGTCCGGGACATGCCGATCTTCCCGCGCTGCTGAAATTCCCCGACCACGACTTAAGAGGAAGCGGGCAGTTCTCCGGAAGACTTACGGCCGCGTTGGTTGCCGCCGGTGCGGTTGCCAAACAGTTTATCTCGAAATACGGAATAGAAATCAATGCGTATACGCGTTCGGTAGGTTCCTTCATGGATCCTTCGAAAAGAACTTCTGCGGAAGCACACTATTCCAGAAACTTCGCCACCCGCGCGTGCGATGACGAACTTGATGCTTCCTTCAGGGACTGTATCGAGGAAGCGGGAGAGAGAAAAGACAGCGTCGGAGGAACCGTGGAGTGCATTATATCCGGACTTCCGATAGGATTCGGCGGCATATGGTTCGAAGCGCTTGACGCAGAACTGTCGCATGCCATGTTCGGCATTCCTGCCTGCAAAGGCGTGGAATTCGGAGACGGATTCGCACTCGCGTTCATGCACGGTTCCGAATCGAACGACCCGTACAGATACACTTCCGACGGCAGAATTGTCACGGAAAAGAACAGTCTCGGCGGAATAGTGGGAGGCATGTGCGACGGTTCCGACGTAACGTTCAGAGTGGCATTCAAACCCACTCCGTCCATCGGTGTTGTTCAGGATACCGTAAATCTGCGCACATGTTCCAACGACACGGTAGAAGTCGAAGGCAGACACGACCCGTGTATTGTACCCAGAGCGGTAGCGGTCGTGGAAGCGATGGCCGCACTGACGGTTGCCGATCAGATTACGAGGGGATTATAATGGAATTGAACGAAATACGCGACGGAATCAGGGAAATCGATTTTCAGATTCTTGAACTCATGAAAAAAAGACTCGAATTGGCCAAAGAAGTCGGTAAGAACAAAGTCGAAACCAATTCGGCGGTCAGGAATA
Organism: uncultured Methanomassiliicoccales archaeon; assembly: GCA_934234005.1. Classification (GTDB taxonomy): domain Archaea; phylum Thermoplasmatota; class Thermoplasmata; order Methanomassiliicoccales; family Methanomethylophilaceae; genus Methanoprimaticola. Next base: position 10,684 of record CAKQHC010000006.1, read on the forward strand.
TTCCGACCGAGAACAAAGTCATCGACAGGTACAGAGGTTTTGCCCTGGAAAACGGAATGAATCCGGTCTATGCCGAGAATATCTGCAAAATGCTCATGCAGGAGTCTATCGAGATTCAGGCAGCCATGCCGCGCAAAGCGTCTGTTCTGAGGCATATAGCGATTATCGGCGGATACGGAAAAATGGGACGCTGGCTCGCCGACCTGTTCAAGGAATGCGGACACCGCGTGGATATAATAGATCCGTCTTCGGGCAACGGCCTTACCGTTGACGACTGCAAATGGGCGGACACCGTCATCATATCGATCCCCATATCCAGAACGGGCCCTATGTTGGAAAAGATTGATAAAATCGCAAAAGACGATGCCCTGATATTCGATATTGCTTCCCTGAAATCTCCCCATCTTTCGATACTGAGAGACATGGGCTCCAAAAGGAAGGTGTGTTCGGTCCACCCCATGTTCGGACCTTCCGCCGGTTCCATGTACGACAGAAATCTGATAATCTGCGATTGCGGAAACGAAGATGCGGTGAAGGAAGCATGCGAACTTCTGGGCAATCACGGAGCCAATGTCAGGTGCATGCCTGTGGAAGAACACGACAGATACATGTCGTACGTATTGGGTTTAAGCCATGCCGTTAACATCGCATTCTTTACGGTACTGCAACGCAGCGGCATCCCGTACGACGACATGAAGAGCGTGGCATCCACCACCTACTCCAAACTCATGGAGTCCAACCTGTCCGTTGCTCTGGAAGATCCGTATCTGTACTATGAAATCCAGCATCTCAACGCCAACCGCGAAACCATGCTGGGTGATTTCGACAAATCCGTCAGAGATGTCGTCGATGCCGCACTGTCCGACAGCCCCGTCGCATTCAAGGAACTTATGGATAAGGGCCGCGAATACTTCACCTGAGCTTCGACAGCGTACGGTAAACCTTTTTCATCCCGTTTTCAAAAACATATTCGCGGATACGGGCATATCCGACATATTTTGAATGTCTGTCGGAATCCGGTTCAAACGAACGTTCCACTCTGACTGCCGATTTCAATGACGGTTCCAGACTGTCCGTGTCGCCTACGGCATAGGCCCCCATGATGCAGTCTGTCAGTACGGCCCCTCCCGTAACTTCCATAACATCCGCTCTGCACCCCAGCATATCTGCCTTGATTCCGTTCCACAGATTGTTGACGCTGCCTCCTTCCGCGATGGTTATGCGCGAAAGATCCGCTCCTGCGGAACGGCATAGGTCGGCAACACGCATATAATCATATCCGATTGATTCCAAAACCGCACGCCACATAACATAACGGTCCGTATCCAGCCCCATGTTAAGGAAACATCCCGATGCACCTGCCATATCTCCGACGCCGCCTGTAAGATACGGCAGAAAAACAACGCCTCCCGAACCCGGCGGAACTTCCGACGCTTTCGTATTAAGCGTGTCATAGTCTTCCGACACCACATTATTCCGAAACCACTTGAGAGCCAGGCCACCCGTGCGTATATATCCCCAATAGAAGTATGTGTTGTCAAGGGAACCGCTGTTGAATATCAGTCCGGATCCTGCTCTGCTCAATTCGGGAATTATTCCGTCTGTTGACAGACAAAACATGGCACATGTCCCTGCCACATCAACGCCTGTGCCGGGCTTTACGGATCCGCAGCCGATCATCGACTGCATGGTATCTCCCGCACCAGCACATACGGGCGTACCTTCGGGAACGCCTGTTCTGTCCGACACTTCCTTTGTTATTCCCCCGATAATATCCCAGGGTTTGACGATGCGGGGCATCATATCCTTCGGAATTCCCAAAATATCAAGTTGTTCCCCGGACCATTCCTTCTCCGTAACCCTGTATCCCAATCCCCAACCGGACATCGTGCCCTGATCGATGAATGCATCTTCCGAAGAGACGCCTGCGAGATGCATCAGCACATAGGGGGCGTTATGAACAAACTTGGCTCCGTGCAGTTTTACGTCCGGAATGTTATCCAGGAACCATTCCGCAATCACGGCGGGAAACATGCAGGATGCTTCGGCGTTGCCGGTCTCGGTCCTCCATATATCGTTATGCAACGAATTGATGCTGTCGGCATACGGCTGCGTCCTCGAATCCAGATAATTGATGTAACGCGTTATGGGATTTCCGGCAGAATCGATACAGGCAATTCCGCAGATTATACCGTCGCCCATCACCGAACGGATGTTATCGGGATTGTATCCTTTGTCGATTAAAGTTTTCACACACTCTCTGAGTCCGCGTTCCACCAAAATACGGTATTCGTCCACATCCATTTCAACCATATCCGGGCCCGGATTGTATATAGTGGTCGAATGAATGGATTGTGCCAAACATTCATGTCTGCCGTTATACGCCGCAACTTTGACGCTCTGTGTTCCGGCATCGAATCCGAGATACAATGAATCTGAATACATCCATCGTCTCGGATTCCGATTACCAATCTAAATGGTTTTGCATCTACCCGATTATAGATATTTACGATAATCGTAACGGCCGTCTGTAATGCGCCCTATGACTTCGGACGGAATATGCTCCAACACAGACGGTTCGAACAAACCGGAAACAACAGTTCTGGCACCGAGCGAAGAGATAAGAGATACATTGCATGCGGACAGACCCAAATATCTTACCATCGGCCCGGACGATACCTCGGCAATCTGAACTTTGTCATAGCGCATAACTTCCGTTGAGATGTCATAACCTCCGATGACAAACGAAAACAACTCGTCACCGCACGATACCGATCTTCTGCGGGATGCCAAAGGTATGCGTATAATCAAAATAGCCAAAACCGCCGCCACTGCAACCGTACCGTAATCGGCTATGTACTTCGCTATTTCGATATCTTCCGGATCCGTGCTCAGCGACACCAGATAATGAACGGCATAAACGCATAATGAGAAAACTGCCGTTATAATCAAAGACGTTGAAAACATCAGACCGCTGGCACGGGAGGGTTGCTTTACACAGGAATCATTCATGACAAATTCCGGAATAAGCCTGGGAATCAGATTCTCGACATCTTTCTTTGATTTTAACGGACAAAGAATCGGCATTCCGAATTGATCTGCCGTTCCCACAACCTCTGCTTCAAGAGTGGCTTTACCCAAAATTCTTGCCAAAAGGGGCTCACGGATACGAATAGAATTGATTTTAGACACTTTGAACGACGTACGGTAATTCGTAATCAATCCGCTGTCAACGGTAATCGTGTCATCCACACGGTATATACGGTAGTTGTAATACTTCAGAATAATCCTGATCCAAGGTACAAAGGTCGTAATCAGAAACAGAATTAAGGCCACGAAGAATCCGTCTCCGTTTCCGAAGAACAGAGAGTATACCGAGTACAGCATCATCAGAAGACCGAACAAAGCAGAATAAGTCGGCTGTGCCAAGAAACCGTGCAGAATAACATCGGCATTACTGACATGCATCATCGACTCCATTTTCCTGTCTTCATCGACGGTAATGCCTTTATCGAAAATCTTCTTGGATAACTCTTCGCGTAATGCATCTGCCTCCGGCTGTTTCAAAACCAAAGCGGCTTCCGCCTGTGTGGAATTGACGCTGGAGTTTACATTAAACATCAGAGTGGAGGTTCCGAACAGTATGTTGTACAGATTGCGTTTGACATTAACGGATGCAAGACGGTTGTACGGAATGCGTTTGACTTTCTTGGATATCAGATCGAAACGGACGACCATTTCCGTATCCGTAAACACAAACGTTGTCTTCTGCCACCAGCGCGTATAAAGTGCTGCAAGACATACAGCCAAAACCGCCAGGCCTGCTACGATATACGATCCGTATTCTGAAGTATCCGTATCTCCGAGATTAATCAGAATCAGGACTGCAATCACAATCATCGTGGTAGCAAGATTGGAGATGATGACCGTAGGGTGGTTGCGGTATGTTCTTTCAGAATCCATTTCAGATCCTGTCCTTAAGAAGTGCTACAACAGTATTGTTGAGATACTTAACTATCTCTTCGGCAACATTCTCTTCGAGATACTGTATCTTGGCTGTTCCGCCGGCCGTTGTGATAATAACGTCTGCCAAACCGAAGATACGGTTGATAGGCCCGCGGACGACATCAACCTGATGTATCCTCTCTATAGGTATCATCTGATGGGTTATCCATAAAACCCCTCTGCGTATCTCGGCCTTGTCGGAATCTATCCTGTATCTGTAACGGTTGTAGAACACAACAGGCGCTGCAAGCAAATAGGCAACGCACAAAAAATACACAACAAAAGAGCATATTGTTGCGAGTGTATTGTTGCCGTCTGATTCGGGAATGGCGAAAACAAGTACGGCTACCAATATCAAAGTAAGCGCGACAAAGACGATTCCGTTGCGGAGGTATATCGATTTCTTGCTTGACGGAACCAATCTGCGATATCCGTCGGCAGTGAAACCGCCTTCGTCGGTTGCAAAAATATTTTCCATAACGGTTTCAGTAACCGTTATGGTATATAATTTATGCAGAACATTCCAACGGAAAATCACTCCAATGATGCTCCGTCGGCACCGCTTGTGACCAGCTTACGGTATTTCTTCTGAACACCGACAACAGGACGCTCGACAATTTTGACTTCTGACATACGTTTGGCAATTTCATCGTCCGAAAGCCTTACATTGAGACTTCTTGCAGGTATGTCTATGTCTATTATGTCTCCGTCTCTTACTGCCGCAATCGGTCCGCCTGCATAAGCCTCAGGAGATACGTGTCCTATGGCTCCTCCGCGGGATGCTCCGGAGAATCTTCCGTCGGTGATTAGTGCCACATCCTCGCCCAAACCGCGACCCATAATCAGACTGGTGGGAGAAAGCATCTCAGGCATACCGGGCGCTCCTTTGGGTCCTTCGTATCTGATGATGACTACGTCTCCTGCGACGATGTCACCGGAAGTGATTGCTTTGGCAGCATCGTTCTCACAGTCGAAACATCTGGCCTTTCCGCTGAATTTCATCATTTTAGGACTGACGGCAGACTGTTTTATCACAGAACCGTTCGGAGCAATGTTTCCCTTGAGAACTGCGATTCCGCCCTGCATGTGATACGGATTGTCCAAAGGCCTGAGAACATTGTCGTTGCACACCTTGCCTTTGGAGGCTATCTCTTTTATCGTTTTACCGTTGGCTGTGGGAACATCGTCCAGCATATCCTTCAGAATGCTGAGAACGGCAGGAATGCCTCCGGCCAAATCGAGATCTTTAATACTGAACGGTCCTCCGGGCCTGAGGCTTGTTATGTGCGGTGTAACACGCGAAATTTCGTCAAAATCGTCAAGCGTCACAGGACAACCGAAAGCCTTTGATATGGCAGGAAGGTGAAGTGCGGTATTCGTAGATCCGCCTATAGCCATATCGACACGTATCGCGTTGCGGAATGATTCTCTGCTTATGATGTCGCGCGGTTTGATGTCCTTTTTCACAAGTTCGACTATTCTGCGTCCGGTTTCTCTTGCAATAGACAGCTTCCTGTTATCGTCGGCAAGGGCAGTGGCACAGCCTGTGAGGGACAGACCGAGAGTCTCGGTAAGACATGCCATGGTATTGGCAGTAAACAATCCGGAACAGCTTCCGCGGCCGGGACATGCGGAGCATTCAATCTTCTTTAGATAATCGCCGTCCACTTTTCCTGCACTGTATGCACCGACTGCCTCGAAAACAGACTGAAGATCGAGCGATTTGTCGCCGTCCTTTCCGACTTCCATTGCACCGCCCGTAACGATAAGTCCGGGGACATTCATGGTTCCCATTGCAATCAGCATACCGGGAGTTACCTTGTCACAGTTACTGACTCCGACCCAACCGTCCAGTGCGTGACCTTCAACCATAACTTCGCAGCAATCGCTGATGACATCCCTGGATATGAGCGAATACCTCATTCCCTTGTGACCCATTGCTATACCGTCGCAGACAGCAGGGACTCCGAAGACAAACGGTATTCCGCCTGCTTCGATTATACCTTCTTTGACAGCATCGACAATCTCGTTGAGATGTATATGTCCGGGAACGATATCATTCCATGAATTTGCAATACCGATGAACGGTTTCTCGAAGTCCGCATCATCCAGACCGTCTGCTCTCAGAAGAGATCTTTGAGGTGCTTTGTCCAGACCTGTTTTCACTGCATCACTTCTCATGTTATCACGTGAATATGATGCAGATAACTGATTAGTATATAAGAAAAACTAATGAATAAAATAAAGTGAGGGGATATACCCCTCTTTATTGATATGCGATTAGGCGCTGCGGAGCACAATCTCAATGTTGACTCCATCGGGAACCTGAATCCTCATGAGCTGCCTGAGGGCACGCTCGTCGGCGTCCAGATCGATGAGTCTCTTGTGAATGCGCATTTCCCAGCGATCCCATGTCTCGCTTCCCTCTCCGTCGGGAGATTTCCTGCAGGGGACCTTCAACTTCTTTGTGGGAAGAGGAACGGGTCCGCGAATGTCAACGCCTGTTCTCTGGGAGATTCCTTTGATTTGGGCGCAGACACTGTCGACCTTTGCAGGATCAGTTCCGCTGAGAGAGATTCTTGCACGCTGTGACATCTTCAATCCCTTGGAAAGAGATGCGTTTATGCCTTCTCAACAGAGATGCACATTCCAGCTGCAACAGTCTGTCCCATATCACGGATGGCGAACCTTCCGAGCGGGGGGAACTCTTTGGCAGTCTCGATGACCATGGGCTTTGTAGGCTCGAGTTTGACGACTGCGATGTCTCCGGTCTTCAGGAAGTCGGGGTGGTCTGCTTTAACCTGTCCGGACTTGGGGTCGATGGTCTTGATGAGCTCAACGAACCTGCATGCGGTCTGGGTGGTGTGGCAGTGGAACACAGGTGTGTATCCGACGGTGATGACGGAGGGGTGGTTCAGAACGACGATCTGAGCCTGGAAGGATTTGGCGACGGACGGCGGGTTGTCGACGGGTCCGGCGACATCTCCCCTCTTGACATCGTTCTTGGCAACTCCACGGACGTTGAATCCGACGTTGTCTCCAGGAACTGCCTGGGGCATCTGCTCGTGGTGCATCTCGATGGATTTTACCTCTCCCTGTACGTGGGAAGGCTCGAAGACGACTTTCATGTTGGGCTTGAGGATACCGGTCTCAACACGTCCGACAGGAACGGTTCCGATTCCGGTGATGGTGTAAACATCCTGGATAGGCAGCCTGAGGGGTTTCTCGGTGTGTTTCTCGGGAACAGTCAGGTTGTCGAGAGCCTGAATGAGTGTGGGGCCCTTGTACCAAGGCATGTTGCTGGAAGCTACCTTGATGTTGTCTCCTGCGTATGCGGAAACGGGGATGAAGGGGACGACATCGGTCTTGACACCGACCATCTTCATCAGCTTGATCATGGCTTCTTTGGCTTCGTTGTATTTTGCCTCGTCGTATTTGACTGCGTCCATCTTGTTGATGGCAACGATGATCTGCTTAACACCGAGGGTGGTTGCAAGGAAGACGTGCTCTTTGGTCTGAGCCTGGGGTCCCTCGATTGCGGAACAGGTGATGATTGCGGCATCTGCCTGGGAGGTACCGGTGATCATGTTCTTGACGAAGTCACGGTGTCCGGGTGCGTCGATGACGGTGAAGTAGTATTTGTCGGTGTAGAACTTCTTGTGAGCAACATCGATAGTAACTCCTCTCTCCCTCTCCTCCTTGAGTCCGTCCATGACCCATGCGAAGTAGAAAGATCCTTTTCCTTTCTCCTCTGCTTCTTTCTTGTATTTTTCGACGATGTGGGGGTCGATTGCACCGGTCTCGAGAAGGATCCTTCCGGTAAGGGTGGATTTTCCGTGGTCGACGTGGCCGATGATGACCAGATTCATGTGTTCTTTCTCTGCCATATTTTTTCCTCCGTTTGTGGAATGTGCTAGATGTGGTAAAGGTGTTTGATATATAAGGTTTACAGACCAGAGTAATACTTGTCGTCGTAAGGCTCGGGGTTGAGTCCCTTACGGGTCCTGATCTCAGTGACGATCTTCTTCTGAAGATCGGGCATCAGCTGCTTGAATCCTGCGTTCTCGATAGACCAGATTGCACGTCCCTGCGTGGATCCGCGGACATCGGATGAGAATCCGAACATATCTGCAACGGGTACTTCCGCGGTGACGGTCGAATCTGCGCCGTCCTGTCCCATCTCAAGGATGGTTCCGCGGCGCTGGTTGATCAGGTTGACAGCTCCTCCCATGTAGTCCGGGGGAACGCTGATGAAGAGCTTCTGCATAGGCTCAAGGAGAATCCTTCCGGCCTGACACATGGCTCCGTATATACCGTCCCTGACTGCGGGAATGATCTGTGCGGGTCCCCTGTGGATGGTATCCTCGTGAAGCTTGGCATCCATAAGGCAAACCTTGAGTCCTGCGACCTTCTCGTTTGCAAGAGGTCCTCTCATCATGGCTTCCTCAAAGGACTGCTTTACAAGTTCCATGGTCTCGTGAAGGTACTGAATACCTTTGGTGCAGTCTATGAGAACGTTGTTGTTCTTGAATGCAACGACACCTTTGGCTTCTACGTCACTCATTCCGAGGTCCATCAGCTGTTTGGCCAGGGCCTTGGGGTCCTTAATCTTGGAATCAACATCGATTTCACCCTTGTGGATGGCTTCTTTGACAGACTCCTCGAGAGGACTGACGATGAAGTAGAATTTGTTGTGCTTGTTGGGCGACTTTCCCTCGAACTCGTTGGGGTTTGCTCCTTTGACGGATTCCTGGTACACAACAATCGGAGGGGATGCGACGATGTCGACACCCTGCTCGTTCTTGATCCTGTACTCGGTAATCTCAAGGTGCAGCTCACCCATTCCGGACATAAGGTGTTCTCCGGTTTCGTTATTGATTTCGATGCTGAGAGACGGGTCTGCCTTTGCGATGGTTCTGAGAACCTCGACGAGCTTGGGCAGATCTGCCATGTTCTTGGCTTCGATAGCTTTTGTAATAACGGGTTCGGAGTAGTGAGTCATCTTCTCGAAAGGCTCCATGTCTTTAATAGAAGACACAGTGCTTCCTGCGATGGCATCCTTGAGTCCGGTGAGTGCGACGATGTTTCCGGCTTTACACTCCTCGATGGGGGTCCTGTCTGCTCCGACCATCAGTGCGACGGTCTGAACACGCTGGGGTGCGTTGACTCCCGAAATGTAAAGGGTCTGACCTTTCTTGACGGTACCGGAGAACAGCCTTCCGATAGCAATCTCTCCGGCCTGTTTGTCCATGATGATTTTGGTAACCATCATAGCAACCTCTCCGTTGGGGTCGCAGTTGAGCATGTTCTGTCCGATGGACGATTTGAGGTCTCCTTTCCAGATGGTGGGGATACGGACCTTCTGTGAGTCGACGGGGTTGGGGATGTGGTTAATCGCCATCTCGAGTGCGACATCAGCGAGAGGAATGATCTGTGCGAGTTCTTTCTGTCCGTCTTCTTTGGCGCAGTACTCGAACACCTTTGTAAGGTTCATTCCCATCTTTTTGAGCTCGGGTCTCTGAAGGTAGGGTATGGAGACTGCCCAGTTGTTGTACGCGGATCCGAGAGCCACTGTACCGTCCTGGAGACTGACCTGCCACTGCTTGTTAAGGGGAGCGGGCAGGATGTCGGCAATCTTCTTGTTGAACTCGGTGATGATTTTGGAGAATTTATCAATCATCATCTGAGGCGTGAGCTGCTGTTCGACGATAGCCCTGTCGACCTTGTTGATGAACAGCATAGGCCTGACCCTCTCTTTGAGAGCCTGCCTTATAACTGTCTCGGTCTGAGGCATAATTCCCTCGACTGCACAGCACAGAATGTAAACTCCGTCAAGAGCCCTCATAGCTCTGGTAACGTCTCCGCCGAAGTCGACGTGACCGGGGGTATCGATGAGGTTGACGAGGTAGTGCTTAACAGTCTTGGATCCGGGTTCCCTGTAAGGAACAACCATTGCGGCAGATGCTGCGTTGATGGTGATTCCTCTTGCGGCCTCCTGATCGTCGTAATCAAGCAGACGCTGCTCTCCGGCAGTCTCGGAAGACATCATACCTGCACCGGCAATCAGATTGTCGGAGAAAGTGGTCTTTCCGTGATCGATATGCGCTGCGGTACCGAGGTTTCTGATGAGAGTCTGATCCTTCATCAGCTCGACCGCTTTCTTTGCGTTGTCCTCTCTGCGTCCCATGTTCACACACCTTTATGTTATAATCATCTTGCGGACTGGGCGACACGCTCGACTTCTTCCTTCTTGGCGACGGCATAAGAAGTCATGTCCCCTTTGGCGGCGAGCATAATCTCGTCGGCAAGACATTCGTAGATGGGTTTCTTGTTTTTGGAAGAAGCTGCAACGACACCGGTGCTTATGTTGCGCAGTGCGATGTCGAGCCTCCTCTGAGGGGACACATCGACGGCTTTGGGAACGGAAATTCCTCCGAACTGCAGCCTGGTGACTTCCTCACGGGGAGCGGCGTTCTCAAGACCCTCGACAAGAACCTGAATGGGGTTCTTTTTGGTCTTGGCTGCGACGATGTCGAAAGCCTGTGCAACGGTCTTGTATGCTTTCATCTTCTTTCCGGTGTACTTCTCGGTCCTCATGATGTTGTTGATAAGCCTCTCAACGATGCTGAGTTTGGACTTTCCGAACCACCTGTTTGCGTGTTTTCCACCGGAGTGGGGAACATTGGTAGGCGTGAGATCGATGTACTTTGCGAGACCGCCGTCGTTGACGACAACCTCGGTAGTGTCGTATTTTCCGAAGATGAGTGCTTTCTGTGCTACGATTTCGTCTGCCATTTGAATCATCTCACGGGTTTGTCGGTTCTTCCCCTGACCATTTCGTTCAGAGAAACATTGTTGACTTTGATAACTTTGTAACGGACTCCGGGGATATCTCCGTAAGACCTTCCCATACGTCCGCCGATACCTTCTACCATAACTTCGTCGTGTTCGTCGATGAAGTTGATAGCACCGTCTCCGACGGCGAATGCGGTAATCTGACGTCCGTTTTTGATAAGTTGTACTTTGACGCATTTACGGATAGCGGAGTTGGGCTGTTTAGCTTCGATTCCCACTTTCTCGAGAACGATTCCGCGAGCCTGTGCAGATCCTTCAAGAGGATCGGATTTCTCCCTGAGCTTGAGGACTCTCTTCTTGTATCCGCGGTCGAGCCAGCGGAACTTCTGACGATCCTCCTTCATTTTTCTGGCGGTGTAAAGACCATTTCCCATTTAATTCACCTATTTTGATTGCGACCCGTACGGGTCCGGTGCACCGACGAGACGTCGAGCATCTTAATCAAAGCAGGCTAGCCGTACCCTCTATAAATAACCACGTATGAGTTAATGTCCGCCGTACAGATCCCTGCAGGCCTCCCCCAGGATGCGCATGCCCTTGTCTATCGCTTCGGGACCGGGCGTGGCGTAATTCAGACGAATCGTATTCTCCCCTCCGCGCACATGGAACGGCTTTCCGGGCATAACTACCAAACCGCGGTCTATGCAAAGTTTGTGGAGGGCCATCGCATCCGTGCCTTTCGGCGTTCTGAGCCAGACAAACATGCCTCCGTCAGGACGGTTCCAGGATACCGTATCCGGAAGACAGTCTTCCATGGAATTCAGGAACAAATCCCTTTTATCCCTGTATCCGCGCCTGATTGCGTCCAGATATCTGTCATAATCGTTATTGCGGAGAAATCTGTCGATTACCCTCTGGCAAAAAGTATTGGACTGCAACGATGCGGCTTCCATCGAACGCGATGCGCGGGAGTGCATCCATTCGGGAGCCACCATCCACCCGACCCTCATACCCGGAGATATCGTCTTCGAAAACGATCCCGTGAGAACCGTGTTATCGTATGCCATAGACTTCATGACGGAACGTCTGGTACCTTCGAACCCCAATTCCCCGTAGGCGTCGTCCTCTATCATCAGACATCCGCTGTCGCTGATAACGGATGCTACCTCTTTCCTGCATTCCTCGGAATAAGTCAGCCCCGTAGGGTTCTGATGATTGGGTATCGAATAAAACAGCTTGGCACCCCTGGAAACGGATGCTGCGAGTTCGGCACAATCCGGCCCGTCCGTACCTATGTCGACGGGATCGAAAACCGGCCCGTACGAAGAAAAGGCCTGCAGTGCGCCGAGATAACCGGGATTCTCGACGGCCATCCTGTCGCCGCGGTTGATGAACATGCGGCTTATAAGGTCGAAACACTCCTGGGAGCCGTTGGTTATGAAGATATCGTCGGCATCCGCATCGACACACAGTACTCTGCGGCAACGCTCGGCTATACGTTCTCTTAAAGGCATGTATCCGACCGTCGAACCGTATTGCAGAGATTCTGCCGCGTCTTCGGACAATACTTCGTACACGGCATCGGAAACTGCTTTCGGATTCAGCATCCTGTTGTCGGGAAGACCTGTGGCAAACGAAAGCATACCCGGTCTGGCCGCAACATCGACCAGACTCATTATGAACGAATCCATCGTCCCTTCGGCCGCTTCCGAAAATGACGGTACGCGCATCATATCACTGAAAATGCGTTCAGCAGCATCTGCTGCGATATGTTCTTCAGCTCGGGGTTCATCCTTACTATACGTGCGTGCCAGGCTGCAATCTGTACCTTATCCGGAACGCCGTCTTTGATAAGATTGCCGGGAACGGGTATGCGTTTGTCCTTCGAAACATATACCCAGTAATCTCCGAGTTCTTTGGAGAGGAAAGGCAGCTGCCTGACCTTTACCGGAATACTGTTGCGTACCGATCCGTTGTGAAGTTCTATGACTTCGGCTTCAATGACTTTCTCGTCCACCGGAACTGCGTTATCGCCCTGAACCAAGGCTATGTCTTCGACCGACTTGTCCATCCTGTACAGACGGCACACGCACTCGGTTCCTTCTGCGGATACCGTGGCATTGACAACTCCGTCTTTGAACGATGCCTTTATGCGCACCGGATTCTCGATCGTAATGAATTTTCTGTTGGGGAACGAATTGACGGATATATAGAAACAATAATCCATGTTTCCCGATGCAAAGACCTCTTTCTTGATTGCGGACAGATCCACCGAAATCTTGTCTCCGACCCATTCGGGAGACAAATCCCTCTTCTTCCCTTTGTCCGGTCCGAAGTACAGCTTCTTTTTCTTTGCACCCGTGACATTAACGGTAAGGAATGATGCGTTAAGATTGTCTATATTGATTGATACGGGCTCTACCGGAACGAAACCGGAACCGAGATCGTACGTGACCGACGGGACACCCCAGTACACCTTGTATGTTATGTTGTTGTGTGTAAACGGCCCGTTGATATTTCCGTCGTATACGCTGAGTTCACCTTCTTCTCCGAACATTCTGTATCTGACGGTCGGATCGTCCGGTATATCTCCGTTTCCGGAATACCTGCACTCGAAATCAGGTATTATGAAAAAGGAAGCTTTTGCGATTACTTTTTCACCGAACGTCAGCTTCATGCAAACATAGCCTTCTGCGTCGGCTGCGGAAACGGCATTGTCTGAAGCATCGAAATAACCGACTGCGCAATCTTCGAGCGCGCAGCCTTCCAGAACATACTCTGCCGACGGCACGGAACGGTACAGCGGAATCATTTCTCCGCAGCACATAACTTCCGTACCGGGAACTCCCTGCGGGAGTTTTATTGCCGCCGAAACCTTTGTCTTCTTGGATCTTCCGGCTTTCTTGACAGCCTTGGCATCCTCGGTTTTCTTCGGCTCTTCGGATGCTTTCGGCTTCTGTTTCTCTGCGGGTTTCTCCCTGACGGGGGCTGCCTCCGGCTCGGTTGCATCGTGCTGAATTTCGGCACGGGGGTCGTCTACCCACAACTGTCCGGCAAAGGAAACGTCGTACTCGTAAACCGATATGTCGTCCAGGTTCTTCTGCGAAAGCTGTTCTGCTTTTACCGTCCTTATCTGCTGCCCTCTTCCGCACACAACAATAACGTGACCCACGGGTTTTCCTATCGGCAAACCGGTTCCGTTGAAGAACAGGGCTCTGCGGGGACGGTTCTCATAAACAGGCGTTCCGTCAATCGACAGCGTGAATTTATCAAACGGCGAAATGCCGAATTCCTCAAGGGACAATACGAAAGCATTCGTGGTTTTCTTTCCGCGGCTCCTGCCTGCCGAAAGACGGCCTGTGGGGATGATGTCTCCCGCATACTCTATCGATGTCTCAAAACGGTCGTTGTCGCATCCGACATAACGCGGAATGTACAAAACAACGGATCCGTCCCTGTAATTGAGTTTCGGACCCGATGCGACGAATGCACGCTGAACATCCTCGTTTTGATTTTGATTCTGTACCGTTTTACCGGTTGTTTCCACCGGCGTATCGGCATCCTCATCCTTCTTCGAAAAAAATTCCTCGAAGCTCATGTCGGAAATGTTCTTGCGTTCGTCCATATTATCACTGTTCCGGGTTATTCGCTCTTATCTATTATATGTGGCGGTTTTCCGAATTGAATTGGTGCCGTTTCGGCCGGTGTGGAATAATGGCGCGACGGTTGACAGCTTGCATTGTACGCAATAAACGGGACATTCAATGTTTTTGCCAAATATTCTTCAATTCTGTGTAATATGTACATTATTTCAAAATTTTTTAGACAAATGTCTTATTAATCGTCAAATTTATAAACATAATCGTTGTACGGAGGTTCCCGTTGATTTAAATGAAGTTGATTTTCGTCAGCGGAGGAGTAATTTCTGGATTGGGAAAGGGAATCACGGCGTCGTCCATAGGTCGCCTTCTTGAATCCCGCGGACTTGCGGTTTCGGCAATAAAGATTGATCCGTATCTGAACATAGACGCGGGTACTATGAATCCGTTCGAACACGGCGAAGTATACGTATTGGATGACGGCGGAGAAGTAGATTTGGATTTGGGCAATTACGAAAGATTCATGGATCTCCATCTGACGAAAGACCATAACATCACCACGGGAAAAGTTTACAAATCGGTTATCGAAAACGAGAGACACGGAGACTATCTGGGTAAAACGGTGCAGATCATACCGCACATAACCAATGAAATTAAGAGGCGCATACTGTCTGTTGCCAGAGAATCCGGTGCAGACGTTGTCATAATAGAATTGGGCGGAACGGTAGGCGACATGGAATCCATGCCTTTCCTCGAAGCCGCGAGACAACTGGGAAGAGAACTCGGAAGAGAAGAAAACGTCATGTTCATCCATACGACTCTTATCCCGATTATGGGTTCCGTAGGAGAAGAAAAAACGAAGCCTACCCAGCATTCCGTAAAAGAACTCATGAGCATAGGCATCAGACCGGACATAATCATCGGAAGATGTTCCGAACCTCTGAGCCAGGCTGCAAAATCGAAGATTGCGATGTTCTGCGATGTTCCGGAGGAAGCTGTCATATCCACTCCGGATGCGCGTACGATTTACGAAGTCCCTCTGAACCTTGAGAAACAGGGCGTTGTCGATTATATAATAGACAGAATGAGGCTCGGCCCCCTTACCGGTCCCAGAAACATGAAAGACTGGGAGTTGTTCGTCGACAGAATAGTCAATGCCGACAAGACAGTTCGCATAGCAGTCGTCGGCAAATATACATCTCTTGCCGATTCTTATCTGTCCCATCTCGAAGCCTTTACCCATGCCGGGGCCGTTGCGGGCTGCCATGTCAAAATAAAATTCATCGACAGCGACGATTTAACCTCCGGAAATCCCGACGGGCTCCTCGGAGACGTACACGGCATACTGGTGCCGGGAGGCTTCGGAATAAGAGGCGTAGAAGGAAAAATCATCGCCGCGAGATATGCCCGCGAGCACAAAGTACCGTTCCTCGGCGTATGCCTTGGATTCCAGATTGCCACAATCGAAATAGCCCGCGATATGCTTGGACTCACCAAAGCCAACAGTACAGAATTCGATCCTGGAACGCCCAACCCCGTTATATGCATAATGAACGAACAGAAAGGAATTGTCGACATGGGCGCCACCATGCGCCTGGGTGCACAGGATGTATACATCTCGGAAAACAGCAGGGCATCCTCGCTCTACGGATCGTGCCTTATTTCCGAAAGGCACAGACACAGATACGAGGTGAATCCCGACTACATATCCGACTTGGAAAAAGCAGGGTGGAAATTCACCGGACGTTCGGAATGCGGCACCAGAATGGAAATCGGAGAACTGGACGGCCATCCGTTCTTTGTCGCATCGCAGTTCCATCCGGAATTTAAATCCAAACCTTCCAGGCCTTCTCCCCTCCATCAGGGTCTGGTGGAAGCTGCGGTTTCGTATATGGAATCCCGCAAATGAACGCTGGGCCCCGCAACAGGGGCCTTTCCTTTTGATTCTACATAAAAGATTTTATTAATAAGCTGGCAATAATCGGTTTATATAGGTGTTATAAATGTCCGGTGACGATGATTATCTGGCTCTCCTCAACAGAGCAAAAATTGCGTGTCCTGAGACCATCGAAAACCACGAGAGGTTTGAGATTCCCGAGCTCGATATCCTGCAGGAAGGTAAGATTACCATCCTTAGGAACTTCATCGACGTAACCGATAAACTCAGGAGAGATCCTCAGCATCTCCTCCAGTTCCTTCTGAAAGAACTGGGAACGCCGGGAGAAGTTGAAAACCGCAGGGTTGTTTTTAAAGCAAAAATCAGCCCGCAACAGATAAACGATAAAATCCAGATGTACACCGAAACATATGTTATCTGTTCCGAATGCGGACTTCCTGACACCAAGATGACCAAGGACGGAAGAACCCTTCTTCTCGAATGCGAAGCATGCGGTGCACGCAGGCCCATAACCGTAAGAAAATCCGTAAGGGCAGACACTGCAAACACACTCAGAGAAGGAGACATTGTCGAAATCATGATCTCGGACGTCGGAAAGAAAGGTGACGGCGTCGGAAAGATTTTTGACTATTTGGTTGTCGTTCCCGGAACTGTCAAAGGCACAAAGATTCATGCCAAGATCACCAAGATTTCGGCAAAGACGGCATTCGCAGTACCTACCACAGAACCCTGCAACCGCTGATGAAATATTACGTCGAATCTTATGGATGTACCATGAATTTCGGAGAGGGGCGTAAACTCTCCGAAGACATGGCATCCATGGGATATACGGAAGTGGATTCCGCAGACGATGCGGATATAGTCATTCTCAATACATGCACCGTTGTGGAAACCACTGAAAAACATATGCTCTCCCGTATCGCAGAATTAAAGAAAGCGAAAAAGGAGATTGTTGTAACGGGATGTATGGCCAAGGCTCAGCCTCAGCGCATAGAAATCCGCCTGCCCGATGCCCCCATAGTTCCGCCGCAGGAGTATGACAATTTCGTATCCGTCATATCTGCGCGCTATGGTATCGCGGGTAAACCCCAGCCGTATTTCAAAGACAAAAGCGCCATCCTTCCGATAGCCCAAGGATGCCTGGGCCACTGTTCATACTGCATAACAAAATTTGCCAGGGGCGACTTAGTGAGTTACCCCGCCGAAGAACTGAAAGAAAGATTTGACAGATTTGTGGATGACGGAGCCACGGAGATTCTTATTACCGCCCAAGATACGGCTTGCTACGGCCGCGATACATCCACGGACCTTCCGACACTGCTTCGTCTTCTCCTCACCAAAAAAGGAAACTACAGAGTACGTTTGGGAATGATGAATCCCAATGCCCTGAGCCGTATTGCAGACGGTATATTGGACATCATGAAAACGGATGAAAGAGTGTATCGCTTCATCCATATACCTGTGCAAAGCGCCAATGACGCCGTCCTCAGAAACATGAGAAGGCAATACAGATATGAAGACTACAAAAAACTCGTATCCGAATTGCGCTCGGAAATACCGGAGATAAGCATAGCCACGGACATCATCTGCGGATTCCCCGGTGAAACCGACGACGAACATAAGGAAAATCTGAAAATGATTCGTGAACTGAGATTGGATACCGTCAATATCACGCGTTTCTCTGCCAGGCCGGGTACGGATGCCGCCAATATGACGCCGGTTCACGGACGCATATCCAAAGACAGGTCGGCCGAACTCACGGCCGTTAAAAACGAAACGGAATGGGATGTGAATAAAAACCTGATCGGACGCGTTTATACGGCCCTTACAACGGAAAAAGGAAAGGACGGGACGATTGTCCGTACAAACAATTACAGGCCCGTAGTAGTCAGGGATAATCTGCCTATCGGGAAGTTTGTAACCGTTGAAGTAACGGACAGCCGTCCGACGTACCTTGTCGGAAAATTACTTTGATTTACGCTTTGTCTTATCTGCATAGCATTCTATGCCGGTTGCACCTTCGGCTTTAATAATTGTGTTCAGAAGATTTTCCTCATACATCCATTGATTGTACATATGGCGATTTAATGCAGCCATTGAATAAAATACAAGCACTATATGGAACAACCCCAATGTGACAACTGTTGCGATTAACCATAGTATCCTGTGTGAATTCGGAACAGATCTCAACATCGGCTCTATGTGTATTCCTTTGGAAGCCAACTGATCTCTGAGAACCATTGTGAAATCGGACTGCAGCGATTCATTGTTTCCCGGGAAACGAATCGCAGGCCCTAATGTAAATACAAACTGTATAAGCACCACAGCATACACTGCAAGAAGCCCCAGCCATGCAAATCCCGACAGAGATTCGCTTGTAAACAAAAACAATGACATAAGAAGCAACAACAACGTCAGTCCCCAAAAAATATAGGAAACCGATTGAGTAATCGCCAGACCTATTCCTTTCGCATTATTGCGCTTCTGTCTGAGGACATCGACATTACAGCCCTTGTTCGATGCGTAACCGATTAACGAATCCATCCATTCCAAATCACGGTCTAAATGGCTTCTGGAACGCGATATCATAGAACACATGGTAAAACTAACCAGGCTGCAGAAAACGGTAAGGAATACAAACAGCGCGATTTCAAGACTGCTTTCCTGGAGATAACCTTCTGAAATGTAGTTTTCGCACAGATAATATACAATACTCCCCGAAACAAAAGGCATAATGAGAATTGTCACAAGTGTCAAAGGCAAGCGCATAATCAGATCTTTTTCACTGCGGTTTACCACACAGTCAGCGAAGCGATCGGCATACTCATCCCTCATAATGGGAGGTACTGTTTAATCCTAATAAAACATCTGGGGCAATCATGGGATTAATCGGAAGAGGCCTCGACATATTGGAGAAGGGTCTCGATACCGCAGAACAGCTGTCTCCAAAAAAACAGATTGAGAAAGAACGCAGAATCAGACGGAAAGCTGCAAAACCATATACACTTATTATGGCAGAAATACTGTTGCTCATAATATCTTCCGTATACATTTGTAAAATATGCATCTTAGCGTGCGGATTCTATAATGGTTTTGGAGATCGTACTCTAAGCCTGTTAATGTACATGTTTGAAATTGCCATGCTGTTTATTGCCATACGCGGACTTCTTGGAATTTCTTCCAGAAAACCGGGATCATGGGGTGCAGTTGTAAGAGGCGGAATTGTTATGATGATTATGAGCGTAATGACTTTGATATTCTCCGTACCCCTGTCTGCATCGTCTCTTGTCAATATTGATGTATGGTATGCGGCAGCACTTACGATACCGTTGATTGCACTTATGTGCAAAAAGAGCGTAAGAGAGTATTACACTCCGCCCATGATGGAATGCCGCCCTCTCAAATATTGGATACTGACATGCGTCGGTATGAAGCTGTATCCCGGCAGCAAATACCGTCTCTCCTACGAAAACTAAAATACCACTATTGATTAGGTGGGATTATAGTCCTGTAGTGTAGTGGTCAATCATGCTGGCCTTTGGAGCCGGCGACTCTGGTTCGAATCCGGACAGGACTACTTTCCCAATTCTTCTATCACAGGTTCAAGATAGCAATCATCATAATAGGATCCGCCGTTCTTCACGACACTGCACAGCTCACGGTCGGCATCGTTCATTTTTTTCAGATGCATAAACATGCATACGATGCCCAATATGAATTTATCCGAGAAGGATAATTGATTACGATTGATTGCACCGCGGAGATAAAATGCAGGAGTATCAATCGAGTAAAGCTTGCATATAGAGTCCAAATCACATACCGGCGCCATACCGACGACGCATAATACACGTATCTGTTCCGGTTTAAACTTATCCAAACCAACAATCTTTTTTCCTTTCATCCAACCGATAAAGATTAATTCCTCATCTTCACAAACATCCGTGATTGGAATCCCTGTTGATTTTGAAAGAGATTCAGCATACTTCTTGCACGTACCGGTCTTTGACGAAAATACTATGGCCACCATGATACAAACAATAAGTAGATGAGAGGAAAAATGAGTTCGATGCTACGTTTAGTGCATGGTAAGCTGCCTAGGAATTGCGGGAAATCCGTTTTGAG
>CAKQHC010000007.1 GCA_934234005.1 uncultured Methanomassiliicoccales archaeon
CCGAAAACAGCTGGTCTGCAATCATTCCGTCTTCGATTGTAACCTTCTTCATAATACGGTTGGCAGGATCCATTGTAGTTTCCCACAGTTGCTGGGGGTTCATTTCTCCCAAACCTTTGTATCTGGAGACGTTGGCGCCCTGTCCCATTTCTGCCACAGCCTGCGCCATCTCCTCCTCGGTATAGGCATAGACCTGTTTCTTCCCTTTGTAAACCCTGTACAGAGGCGGCATCGCCATATAAACGTGGCCCTGTTCGATTAACGGCTTCATCTGCCTGTAAAAAAGAGTAAGAAGCAACGTACCTATGTGCGCTCCGTCCACATCGGCATCGGTCATTATCACGACATTATGGTAACGGATTTTGGTCACATCGAATTCTCTTCCGATACCGCCACCGATAGCGATTGCGAGGTTCTTAATCTCCTCATGATCCAACAGCTTGTCCGGACGCGCCTTTTCAACATTCAGAATCTTTCCCCTGAGCGGAAGAATGGCCTGGAATGCACGGTCCCTTCCCTGTTTGGCGCTTCCTCCTGCGGAATCTCCCTCCACAATGTAGAGTTCGCACAACGCAGGATCCTTCTCGGAACAGTCGGCCAGTTTTCCCGGAAGACTTGTCGTTTCCAACACGCTCTTGCGTCTCGTTGCATCCCTGGCCTTTCTGGCTGCTTCACGTCCTTCATAAGCACTGATTGCCTTCTTTACAATCGTTTGGGCGACCGAAGGGTTCTCCAAGAGGTATTCGGAGAACTTTTCGTTCATGAGCGAAGAAACCGCACCCTGTGCTACCGAACTTCCGAGTTTTGATTTGGTCTGTCCCTCAAACTGGGGATCTGCCATTTTAATACTGACAACGGCGGTTATTCCCTCACGTACGTCTGAACCCTCAAGTGTGATGTCCTTCAGAAGATTGTTTGCCTTGCCGTAATCGTTTATCGTCTTCGTCAGCGAAGTCCTGAATCCTGTAAGGTGCGTTCCTCCCTCGGGCGTGTTGATCGTGTTCACAAAAGAGTCGATTTCCTCGTTATATCCGTCGGTATATTGGAACGCGATGTCAATGGTTATGCCGTTTCTCTCTCCGAAGAAACTGATCGGTTGGGGGTGGAGAGGGGTTTTTGCCCTGTTAAGGAACTGCACGAATTCGGAAACTCCTCCCTCGTAATGGAAGGTTTCCTGCTTTCCGGTACGTTTGTCCTCGAATCTTATGGTAGCCTCTCTGTTAAGATAAGCCTGATAACGGAATTTGTTCTGAAGCGTAGAATAATCAAATACAACGGTTTCAAACATTTCCGGGTCCGGCCAGAACTGAATCGTTGTTCCGTGGGCATCGGAATCCCCTATGATTTCCACGGGCCCGTCCGGTATTCCTATGTGGTAAGATTGCCTGAACTTCTTACCTTCTCTGCATACGGTGGCAACCAATTTTGTAGAAAGTGCATTGACAACCGAAACTCCCACACCGTGAAGTCCTCCGGACACTTTGTAACTGTTCTGGTTGAACTTTCCTCCGGCATGAAGATCTGTCAGACACATCTCCAACGCAGACTTTCCTTCCTTTTCATTTATTCCCGTAGGAATTCCCCTGCCGTCGTCGATGACTGTAATTGATCCGTCTTCGTTTATGACGACATCGACTTTGGTGGCATACCCTGCCATAACTTCATCGATTCCGTTGTCGACCACTTCGTAAACCATGTGGTGAAGACCGCGGGCATCGGTGGATCCGATATACATTCCAGGTCTTTTCCTTACGGCTTCCAAACCGTGCAGTGCAACGATGCTGTTCGCATCGTAACCTTCTGCTGCATTTCCCGTATTGTCAGGCATTGTGCATCCTCTGGAGGGACATGGCACCTTCAGTATTTATTATATTACACGCACGCGCGCAAGCGCGTAAATTAAGAGAAAAAAAGACAAAGTCCGATACCTGATGTCCAAATAAAACTAAGACTTCAAATGAATAAAATAACGAAATGACCCCTGATTTCCCTGTGCCGTATGACAAGGGCCGTACGCGACCTTAATAATCTATCCGTAAATATGCATCCGATTCCAATGAGCACCATAATGGATCAGGCCCGCAGAGGCGAAATAACACCTCTGATGAAAAAAATCGCCGAAAAAGAAAGAGTGAGCGAAGAATTCATCAAAAACGGAATTGCATCAGGTCGCATTTGCGCCCCGCACAATCCTGTACATGATGCGGAACCCGCAGCCATAGGTGAGGGACTTTCCGTTAAGATTAACGTCAATCTCGGAACGTCCAGAGATATTGTAGATCTTGATGCGGAACTCGAGAAACTGAAAGTTGCGCTGAAATACAAAGCGGATGCCGTTATGGACCTCAGTACCGGAGGAGACATCGATGCAATAAGGGCCAGACTCCTGAAGGAATGCCCTGTGATGATGGGTTCCGTTCCCATTTATCAGGTCGGATTAACCGCTGCCAGAAACAAAGTGCTCGTAGACATGACCGAAGACGATATCTTCAACGGTATTGAAAAGCAGGCCAAAGACGGTATGGACTTTATGACCGTGCACTGCGGCATCACGCGGGAATCGGTTGCGTGGCTTAAAAAATCGGGCAGAACAATGGATGTTGTTTCGCGCGGAGGATCTATGCTGACTGCATGGATACTGCATAACGATGAAGAAAACCCCCTGTATCGCAACTTCGACTACCTTCTGGAAATGGCAAGAAAATACGAATTCACGCTGTCTTTGGGCGACGGATTCAGGCCCGGATGCATAGACGATGCTTCGGATCAGGCTCAGATTTCGGAATTGATGACTCTCGGCCACCTCGTAACAAGAGCAAGAGACGCAGGAGTACAGAGTATGGTCGAAGGTCCCGGACACGTGCCTCTCGCACAGGTACCCATGAACATGCAACTCCAAAAAAGACTCTGCCATAATGCACCGTTCTATGTTCTCGGACCGCTTGTAACAGACATTGCTCCCGGATACGACCACATAGTCGGCGCAATCGGCGGAACCATCGCCGCACAGAACGGTGCCGATTTCCTGTGCTATCTCACTCCCGCAGAACATCTCAGTCTGCCGGACGTGGATGATGTCAGAGAAGGTGTCATCGCATCCAAGATTGCCGCGCATGTAGGGGATCTTTACAGAGGAATTGACACGGAACGCGATTCGATTATGGCTAAAGCCAGGAAAAAACTCGATTGGAATACAATGTTTGATGTGTGCATAGATCCTGACAAGGCGCGCAGATACAGATGCCGCGGATGCACGGCGGAAGACGAAGGATGTTCCATGTGCGGAGACGTGTGTGCGATTAAAATCGTAAACACATACATGAAAAAGGAATGAACCCAATCGGTTGTGCACAGCGCACAACCGATACAATTTCATAAAAGTGGAGCCACTGGAGGGGATCGAACCCCCGGCCTACGGTTTACGAAACCGCCGCTATACCCCTAAGCCACAGTGGCATCGTTGTGGGCATGCACCACCTTAATTAAAAGATTATCGGGCACCGCAATCAACGACGATATTTTGGAAACATATCTCTGAAAACAACGGCATCTTTTTCGATAAGGGGGGATTCACATATGAAATTGCAATCTTGTTTGGTATCGGCCAACAAATCTGCCAACATCTGTAAATCGGGTTCTTTGGTTTCCAAAGGAAGGTGCGAAATCTCTCCTTTGTCACCGTATTTTATACAACTGATATGAAAATGTGCTGTTTCGCCACATAATTGGAAAAATTGATCGATGAGATTCTTCATATCGTCTTTTGTCTTAAGACACCCTCTTCCGCGGGCATGAACATGCGCCACATCCAATACTGGTCTGACGCCGTCAACCCTGTCCATCACTTTGCCGATTTCGTCCAATGTTCCGAACTGACCCGTCTTTCCCATCGTCTCCACACCGAGAATGACGTCTTTTACCCCCTGATCGTCCAGAATATCTTTGCATTTGCTGAGTCCTGCCACAACATTGTCCAATGCAGTTTCGGGATGTTTTCCATACGAGGCAGCGTGAATCACAATGAGGTATGCCCCCAGATTATGTGCGGCAACCGCTGTATCCGTAACCCAAGAGATACTTTTTTCACGCGTTTCCATAGTATCAGAATTGAAACTAATAAAATACGGTGCATGACAACTGAGCCTGATATCCAACTCCTTGGCTTTTTTACCGATTTCCTGCGCTCTTTCCAGTTTGATGCGGGCTCCGCGGACGAATTCCACTTCCAATGCATCCAATCCCAAATTATGCGTGTATTCCAATGAACCTTCCGGGGTTTTTCCGGCTGAAGGATATCCTGCGGGTCCGAATCTCATACTGCAGAGTAATACAACAATCTATTAGGCATTGACGAATGTACCGATTATGCGTATCAAATTGGATGTTTCGCTGGACCCGACGCTTGGTTGCGGACAGGCACACCGTTGGAAAAAAGAAAACGGATCTTGGACCGGAGTTCTGGGAAACGAAGTGATACGTATGAAAGAAACGGACGGATTTATCGAGATTGACGGATGCTGTTCCGAATCAAAGATCCTCTCTTATCTCAGATCGGACGATGATCTTAACGAAATTGTATCGTATATTGCCTCCAAAGACCCTTATGTGGCAAGTCTGTCCGACCATTGCCCGGGGCTCCGTATCCTGAGACAACCGCAATGGGAATGTCTCGCAACATACCTGCTTGCAACAAACGCCAATGTGAAGAGAATCGGTGCAATGGTCGAATCCGTATGCAGAACATTCGGAAAAGAAATAGCGCCCGGAAGATACACATTTCCGAATCCGAAAGAAATTCTGGACTGCCGCGACAGAATCTGCGAATGCAGACTCGGATTCAGACAGGACCGCTTTGTTGCCCTTGCGGAAAACGTCGAATCAGGAAATATCGATCTCGAAGCGATAGCTGAACTTGATTATCGCAAAACAGTAGAATGTCTGCAGAAAATCAACGGCGTAGGACCGAAAGTAGCAGAGTGCGTAGCACTGTTTGCATTCGATCATCTGGAAGCGTTTCCGATAGACACCAGAATCGCTCAGATAATGGAAAAGAGATTCGGTGTAACCGGCAATTACAAGACCGTCTCGGGATTTGGGATGAATCTTTTCGGAAAATATGCAGGATATGCCCAGGAATACCTGTATCACAGCGACTACATAGTGTAATTAGTCGTCAGGCTCTGTGCATTTAGGCATAAAACCCGTCTGATCCCTGTACACCTCTGCAAGAAGTCCGGAACGCTTCACATATTCGCACAAACAGCATAATTCTGAAAACACATCGCCGTCGGAGAATATGATTTCGGCCGATTTTCTCAGTTCGTCCATTAAACCCCCGTATTGAGGGTAAACGGAACAATCTATCGAACTTCCGCGTTTTGAACGAAGATACTGTGATACTGCGGCATCGGTAATGTCCAAACGGCGGGCCACGGTAGACTGCGGTAAACCGTACTCTTTCACTAGAATAACCGATAACTCCTTACGGATCATGGGCAAAATATCTTTCACCACTACTTCGCACGGTATTTTCATCGGCACAAATAAACCCTCTATCCTATAAAGAGTATAGGTCTTAAATTCCAAGATTCAACTTATTGGACAGGGACAGAATATCCCAATCGTCATCGTCTTTATGCTCCTGCACCGGAACAGACACTCCTGAGAACTGTGCGGCTTCTATTATTGCACGCATTGCCTCTTCCGAACCTTTAAAATCTTCCACCTTGGCTCCCGAAGTACACACTTTTCCTTTAAATGAACCGATTATCTTCGTTCCGCTGAAAACTACACTCATAGTAGCTCCAACCTCTTGTTTTATCATATCTCTGAAATAAATGTGCAAATTATCCTGAGAATTCAGAACAAATGTCTCTGCAAACACGGAAGGTTTCTTGCCGACATCTTCCGAGAGCATCCACATAAGCGTAGGATCGCCCCCGACGAAATATCCTTTTGTCACGGTGCCGTCATCTTCCAGTCTGCGCAGCACTTTCCTTGTGAGCGCCATGCGGGCATTGAGGAATGATGCCAAACCGTCTGCGGAGAAAATTCCGAATGATTTGAAATGCAACCTTGCAACCGCTTCCAAACCGTCCAGTATGTCCCCGGCATTGCTAGTTACCAAATTAATCATTGAATTCTCGTCCGTGTATACGGCAGATGCTTTGTTCAATTCGGATAACGAATCGGACACCCTTTCTGGTGAATACGGAGACGCTTCAAGAATGCTCTTTTTTGAAACAGGCTGGTGAGCCGAAACAAACGAAATGACGCTGGATGCCACTTCATCGGGAACATACTCCTTCGATTCTCTGAACAGATGTGCATAAGGGCGTATGGTGTAGCCCTGATAATCAGGAGTTAAGGTCATTTTAATCAGATTGCCTCTCTCCATCTGTTTTTTCATGTCCACTCTGTCGGCTATACGAATGAGAGCTTCCTGATCTCCGCGCATATATCCGCGGTCCGTTATAGCATCGTCAAACGTCTTGTATTTGGAAGCTTTGGAAATATGCTGCTTGGAAAACACATACGAGATCAACTGTTCCTGTTCCATCGTCCATGAAGTCGTTACTCCTTTGGCATAAAATCCGTTGACCTTTATGTATCCGTGAGACGTCAGACACTTCGCCGTTTCATCATCCAGGGCTTCTGCATCGGTGCCGAGAATTTCACGTATGCGTATGACATCAATGCCTTTCTGACGGTAAAATCCCATCATGAAATCCAAAGCATCCAATGCCTCGTGCAACATGTCGGGGGAATCGAGATCGAACTGACGGATTTCTATACATCCGGACATTTCCCACATTTCCACGGCACCGACAAGAACGTTTCCGCGGATCAGGGGAAACATAAGTCTGTCTCCGTAACGGGCATTGAATTCAGACCATCTGGAAGCAATGTTCGGATCGGAAATCGTACACAGCCTTATCGGAAACTCGGTACGCGGAACATTCTCGAGATTCGGAATTTCGTCGGCCATTATCAGCATAGGGGTCTGACCTTCACCCACGGATATGGTCGAAGCCCCCAATTTTCCCGACACGGATTCGATTTCGTCTATCGGCATGCCGACAAGATAATGCAACGCATTGGCCGGAATGGGCCCGTATGCGCGGATCGAACGCATAAGAAGATTCTCCTGTGCATTGTCTGAAACTTCTGAAGGGCAGTAAGGCGCATATCTATTCTCCGTCCCCCAGTCCTCTTTCTCGTCGAACGAGCGAACCAACAGCAACGAACGGTCCAGGCGGGAGATTGATTCCTTCAAACGGGTCTTCTCCATACCCGTCACGCGAATCAAATCCCTCAATGTTGCCGAACCCATCGAAGAGATTGTTTCCAAAAGTTTTCTGTCCTCTTCCGTGACATCTTCGTGCCTCATGACGGCATAACGGCTGCCGTCTTCCTTCAAAACGTAACGCACCTTGCCGCGCATAAACCGGCCCAATAACAATTCTCCGGATTCTCTCATGGAATACCATTGTTCCAAAGAAAAATTGTCAATCCTGTTGTATGCATCCAATTCCCATCCTGCAGTACAATGGAATTCGAAATACGAACGGATATCTGGAAAGTGCTGTCCTTTGGTCAGTCTGTAACGCTCTACAGTGTCGTAATCATATATGTTGGATTTTCCGGAACGGAGCCTCATGTGATCTATTTTCAGCATATATTGATCGTTTTCCGCAATCAGGAAACGGCCTTTGGACACTTCTTCCGAAGATACCAAAGACTCCAAAGATTCTCTTGCGTCATCATCGGCAAGAGACAGGGAATATGCGACTTCCTGAACGGTTGCCGGTGCGTACGCATTCAGATAGCGCAGTATGATACGGTCGATTGATTCACGGCGGTCTTCTTTTTTGTATTCTGCGCGGGAAAACAGCCATTTCGACGGCCCGGCAATATCGGTACGCGAAACAAGATACATCGATTCCAATTTTCTTACCGCTCTGAATACCATATCGTCGCTGAATTCCAAAGAGGATGCTATGTCCGAGAGTGCCGTATTCCTGTCTATTTTGTCAAAAACGGCTTTTTCTGTTTCGGAAAGCGAGCGTTCGCGACGTGTGGCAGCAGCATAATACGGAATTTCCGAAGCCACCATAATATGCGACTCGTCAAGGAAAACCGAACCGATTACGTTGTCTCTGAGCAGTTCGCGTATCCATCCGTCAACTGTTTTACGGTCTTCGTCTGTATATGTGTAGATATTACGTCCGCGCTCCCTTAAAGCCTGAAGAGGCCCCGTCTGCATGAGCAGTTTGGGTATATCTTCCTTCGATGATATGCGGTCGATTTTGGAAGCAAAATACGGAACAATCTGATCTTCGGTAAATTCGAAATCCTCGATATTGTCTCCCAGCGCACGGTACAGAACCTTACGGTGAAGCTCCCTGAGCAAGGCCGAACGGTCTTCCATCAAAACAATATCCGAAAATCCGGAAAGGATAGCACAGTGTGCGAACGGAGACGGAGTACCCGTAAACGGAATCGTGAGAACGGACATTCTGCCGCTGTCTATCATCTCGAGAATGTATCTGGCGGATTTTATATCCATGTCGTCTTCCAATACTTCCCTGTATGTTTCTTCGATTACCGGAACATTCTCCATACCGCTGAGCGTTTCCAACAGATAGGATGAACGTACCTGCTGTCTGTTCACGGATATGGGGCGGCCCATGTAGTTCCTCAGAATCATGAAACTGCGTGCTGCGGTATGTCTGAATCTCAGTTTGAATATCTCCGAATCCTTGATTGATTTTCTCAGCACGGATTCCAATTCGCCGGATTTTATCAATCCGGGAATACGCGATATATCGAATTTACGCGGGCAGCCCAGCATGAAACTGTCATCCGAAATGGTTACAGACACGTTGGCACCCATCATTGTGGTCATCCTGTATGCATACGCACGCGACAGGGCATCGTTGACCCTGCGACCGAACGGAAAATGGAACACCAGTTTCTGATTTCCCGAAGGGTCGATATATTCCTCGACAGCCAATCTGTCACAGTCGGGAATGAATCCCGCTACCGCCGCCTGCTCTCTGAAATATGACAAAACAGAACGTGCGGAACCCTCGTCGATGTCGTATCCCTGGGTCAATTCGGAAATTGCCTGATCGTCCGGCTCCTTTATCCTGGATTCCATCTCTTTTCTGAACTCCGCTATATCCATCGAGAGGTCAAAACTGCGGGGCAGCATCTCTCCGGCCCATGACGGAACAGTGGGCTTCCTGCCGTTGGCTTCCTTCACGTGCGCGGTCATTCCCTTTGAACGCACGAATTCGAAAGAACGGCCGCCGAGTACGAAAACATCGCGGGGAGATAATTTCTCCACGAATTTCTCCGAAAGTTCTCCCGCAACTGTTCCGTGATTGGTTATAACACGATAGTTCGCTTCCTCGGGAATGGTTCCGATGTTCATGAAATATATCATACGGGAACCTTTTTTCCTTCCGAACACCGCCTGCTCCTCGTCAAACCATATTTTGGAATATACTCCCTCGAATTCGTCTTTGGAGCCCAGATATCTCAAAACCTGAATGAATGATTCTTCCGAAAGATTGCGGTAACAATACGAACCTTTCACAAGATCGTACGCATCGTTGACGTCCCATCTGCTGTCGATGCTCATACCGACCACCATCTGGGAAAGCACGTCGAGACAATTCTCGGGAATACCCACACGATCTATGTGCGCGGTATGGGCGGCACGGCATAATACTGCGCATTCCACCAAATCGTCCGGATCAAACACCAGCAAACGGCCTTTGGCTATCTTTCCGAAACTGTGACCGCTTCTTCCGATTCTCTGAAGTCCTTTGGCAACAGATTTGGGAGATCCGATCTGACACACTAGATCCACGGAACCGATGTCTATTCCCAATTCCAGCGAAGTGGACGAAACAACACACTTTATCTCTCCGCGTTTGAGACGTGACTCCACATCCAACCTTATCTCCTTTCCCAGGGACGAATGGTGTACTTCGACATTGTCCAACCCGCGTTCTTTCAATTTGTAAACGACGCTCTCCGCACCGGAACGCGTATTCGTAAACACCAAAGTAGTCTCATGCTGGTCTATCAAATCCTTTAATGTGTCATACATCATCGAATTGACAATATCCGAAGATAATGCGGTGAGATCTTCCGTGGGACATATTACTTTCAGATCCAGCTGCTTCTTGGATCCGGATTCTATCAATGCCACGTCGCGTGTCGTTCCGTCCGGATTGCAACCCACAAGATAACCTGCGATGGCTTCGATGGGTGCCAGAGTGGCAGACAGCCCTATGCGGACGAATTCATTTTCGCAGTGATTCCTGAGACGTTCCAAAATCAAGGACAGAAACGCCCCTCTCTTGGAATCACAGATATCGTGAATCTCATCGAGTATTACCCATTCCACTTTTTTGAAGGATTCTCTGAATTTCGGTGCCGCCAATACCAGTGCCAAACTCTCCGGCGTCGTTATGAGTATGTGCGGCGGATGGCGAACCATCTTCTGTCTCTCGTTCTGCGGGGTATCTCCGGATCTTACCGCGACGCGTATGTCCGGAACATCCATGCCGTTGATTTCCGCAACTTCCTTCATTTCCGCCAAGGGGGTTGTGAGATTGCGTTCAACATCGTTGGCCAGTGCCTTCAGAGGGGACACATATATGCAGTATACGCGTTCTTCCAGTGTTCCTTCGCGCGAATAACGCGTCAACTCATTAATTATACTGGTAAACGCGGTGAGCGTTTTTCCGGAACCCGTCGGGGAAGAAACCAGAACGCTGCGTCTCTGGTGAATAACCGGAATAGCCTTGGCCTGCGGAATAGTCAGACTATCAAAACGCTCATTGAACCATTTGGAGATTAAAGGTTCCATCAAACCCATGACTTCGTCTTTGGAATATGTTTTGTCGACCCTCTCGATCATAACGACACCAAACGAAGTGCATAATTCCTAGCTTAATATAACCGTGTCGGAATCATATACGGAGACAATCTTTTTGTTACCGACGGTAATGAAGCGATGCTCGCGTAATTTATAAACACCGCAAATGATACAAGAGCATGGTTCCGAGAACAAAATTGTTTTCAGCGTCTGTTATGTTCGCATGTTTCCTTCTGGTGCTTGCATCTGTTGCAACGGAAAGCCAAGCGGAAGGTACTACAACATTCAAAGGAACCATCTTGGAAAACGGGCTCCCTCTGGAAGGCGCAGAAATATCGGTAAACAAAGGTGAAACAAATATTACATCCGGCTCCGACGGAACCTTCACGTTCGAATATACGGGAACTGCCGTATTCACTCTTTCCTTGAAAGGATACATATTTCAATCAACCGATCTGACATGCAGCGAATCGACATTCACGGTAACCGAACCCGAAACCGACGGAAAAATCATAGCCGTCAAAACGATACAGGAGTACAAAGGAACTGTCACAAGCGGAAACAGTGTAATCCACGGCGCAAAAGTAACATACTCCGATTCCGACGGAAATACATACTCGTGTACAACCGCCGATGACGGTACATATTCCATATCCTGTCCGCCGTCAAAATACACGGCGGATGTAAAATGCAACGGATATGAAAACAAAAGTCTCGATGTATCGTCAAATGATATGACGCTAGAAATCTCGCCTTTGGAGGTAACACTTACCGGAATGGTAATGGATTACAGTACAAACGGAGATCCGACTGCATTTACCGGTGTGAGGATTACCGTTAACAACGGCTCTGCTACCAGTACCACAACAAGCACCGCCAATGGTTTCGAAATCAAATTCGTATACTCCCAATCAAGCATAATTACGTTCTCTCACAACGGATACAAAGTCACTGTACCCGGATTTTCCCAGATTCTCAAAAAACAGAATGAGGGCATGACATACTCCGTTGACATAACCGATGCAGAAATGACAAATGGAAAATATGTAATAAGTTCCCTCGAAAATCCCACTATAATGATTAAAACGACCATCGTTTTCGAAGGCAGTGTTACCGGAATCTCAAAAGGAACCGAATACAGACTGAAGGACGCAACGGTTCAGTTCGAATCCGACGGCAACAAATACAGCACCAAAACCGACGAAGACGGCAAGTTCACTATATCGTGTCCGTTCGGAGAGTATGAAATGACTGCAGAATGCGGCGGATTTCTATTGTACGGTCCGAAAACAGTGGATTCGTCGTCCGGTTATCTGACTGTCACAATGGAAGCATACGGAGGATCCTTCATTCCCGGAATGGACGGTGCACATTCCATGATGGTTCTGGGCCTGATGGTTTTGGTCGTAGTCATGATATTTGCCATCATATGCTACATATCTTCCAAAAAGGGAATAGGCAACATCAAAACAGACAATGATTTGAAGAACGACGACGAATGACTGGTTAAAACAGGCAGATATCGGGAAATCTTCGAAGAGCGGCAGAATGGATTGCCGGTTGGCATCCAAACTGTCGCATCGGAATCAGCGTTTCAGATTCGATGAAACTTCTTCATACAGACTGTTTCCGCATGAATCCATCGCAACGATTAACGGTCCGAGTTTCTTGGTATTGAATCTCCACATGGCTTCTGCCATACCCAGATCCAACCATTCGCACCCTTTGCACTCAGAAAGCCCCTCTGCCAGAGAGATGGCTGCTCCGCCTGTTGCCGCAAGATAAACGCAACCGTGTTCCTTCATGGCTTCCGCCACCTTTTTGGACATACCGCCCTTTCCGATTATGGCACGTATTCCGAAAGAAGCAATCATATCCGGCTCCAGTTTATTCATACGGGCAGATGTCGTAGGTCCGGCGGCAACCACGGACCATACGCCGTTGTCATCGCATTTCATAATCGGACCGCAATGATATATCGTCGCCCCTTTCAGATCGTCCGGAACATCCTCTCCCGACTTAAGATACTCCAATGCGCGTATGTGCATCTCGTCGCGACCAGTTATTACGGGTCCCGTAATATACACGGTTTCTCCGAGTTTCAACGATCTGACATCTTCCTCGCTGAGAGGCGTAACAAGTGTCTTCACCATCTCACTCCCTGTGCGTATTCCACTCCGTCGGATGTGATAACCGCCGATGCACGGCGCGTAGCCCAACATCCGATATTGACTGCTACCGGAAGACTCGCAGTATGGCAATATGCCTTCTTTATTCTCACTCTGAGAGAAGTTGTGGAACCGCCGAGGCCCATCGGACCCAATCCCGATGAATTCAACGCCATAAACAGTTCTTCCTCCAGGGCTGCCAAATCCTTATCGGGATTGTCGCCGTCTATAGGAAACAGCAACGCTTCTTTCGCCATAGCCACACACACATCCGATGTTCCGCCTATCCCTACCCCGACTATGGTAGGGGGACACGGACGTCCGCCGGCATCCAGCACGGAATTAACTATGAATCTCTTCACACCCTCGATACCGTCTGCGGGGTTAAGCATACCCAGACGGGTCATGTTCTCGGATCCGGCACCCTTAGGCAGAACCGTAATCTCGGTAAAATCGCCGTCTGTCGGAATGAAATGAATGATAGGCATTCCCGCACCGAGATTGTCTCCGTGGTTTCTGCGGGTAATCGGATCCACCGTATTCGGCCTTAAGGGTATCTCGGATGTTGCCCTTGCCACACCTCTGGAAATGTCTCCGACTATGGATGAATCAAATTTACCTCTGACATAAAACACAGGTATGCCCGTATCCTGACACATCGGAAGTCCGAGATGTTCCGCTTTTTTGACATTCTCCATTATGGCTCCCAACTGTGTCGATGCCACATCGGATGTTTCCCAACCGGCGGCCGACTCCAGGGCCCACCCGATATCCATCGGTAACCTGGTATTGGCAAGACGGAGGAGGTTCACTACCACATCCTCCACGGGTTCAGGCAATTTTATCATAACGGCGGTATGGATATTGGTGTTATTATCACTGTCCATCAGGGTACGGCATACAGGACATCGTCGATAACAACGACCTTCACCGTATCTCCTACTTCCATCCCCTCAGGGATACGGAGATCTACTGTAGAATAGTTGTCCGGATGGAGCACCTGTATCTCGTTTCCTGTGTTGTTGATTACGGTGGCATCCCTCAGATCCCCCGCATGTTCATACACTTTTATGGATGTCATGTCCTGTTTGTGGACCGCACTTTCTCTGAAATTCATAAGATCCAATGCACGCCCGCCGTTGCTGGAGACGCGTAAAAGCTTGCAATAGCGCTTATTGATAACAACAACATCGCCGACATGATAATCCGGCAATCTTACAAGATATGTAAGACGGTACATGTCCTGACCGTCTGTGGTCTGGCCTACAAGTTTCGGAGATTCCTTGGTTTCTGCGGCATATACGTCGGACAGTTCTTTGGCAAGGTTTTTGCCCAAAGATATCGAAGAAAGATATACGTCCACTCCTCCGGTGACAATTTCCATCTTGGTTATGAACAACTGTCTGTTGTTCGCAGCCTGTCTGGCAACGGAATTCTCCACCATAGCCAATGTCTCTTCCCTCAATTCCGGAGACAATTCCTTCGAACCTGTTCTGATTTGGAGTATTGCCTCATAATAACTGCCTAACATTCTGGAACAGCGTCTGCATACATTGTTTTTGATACGCACGATGGTCGAGGCTTCGTCCGTTGCCTCATGTCCCAATACGTCACATACCGTACGGACGGTCACAACATATACGTACGGATCCTGACATTCCATGTATGTCTCCAACTGTACTACGTTTACTCCCTTTATCACGGACAGCGCGTCGGCTGCCGCATCCTGTACGGCCACATCCAAATCTTTCTTCAGCCAACGGTCTCCGAAAGACCATTCTCCGCAATTCGTACAGACGGGGAGATCCACATGATGCGGCAACATGGTCAGCTTACGTCCGTCCAACCAACAGTCCATGCAAAGTCCTTCCAGGGACTCGGTGCAATCCTTACCGCATTTCACGCAGAAACTCACATGATCACAACCTGGACATGCTTTATACCGTCTATTGTCAGGACGTCTTCCTCGCATGCATGTCCTTCGGCTATGGCTAAAGCCACGACACGGTTGCCTACAAGGTTCATTATCGTAGCCTCCTTCATACGTTTGGACAATTCGGACGGTTCGGCCCTGTGTCCGCCGTAGAATGCCTCGTTCACCGTTATGCGCACGCTGCCGTCCGTAAATGTCTCTCCCAACAGTTCGGCGTCACATGCCGCAAGAATTGTATCATTATCGTGTCTGTGTATTCTTATGTACATAATATCAGGCCCTCTTGAACATACCGGGACGCGGACTGAGGATTTCGCAACCGTCGCTTAATGCCTTAACGGCTCTGGTGACCTCCACTTCGCTAAGACCTTCGTCCTCGCCGTATTTAATCAAAAGATCCATGGACAATCCTTCTTCGTCACCGTATTTCACGAACACGTCACGCATTATGTCCAATCTGTTACGGTCTTTCGCCGATACACCGGATGTCAATTTGTCTATGTCGAACGATCCGTCACCGTCTCCGACAATTCTCCTGAGATAATACTCGACGAGATCCACGGCTCTGTTGGCATCCACATCGGTTACCACATGGCTGAGCCTCATCCTTGCCGATGCTTCGGACAGCCTCACAAACGCTTCCAGTTGCCTGGCGGTAATGGGAACGGATTTTCCGTTGCTGCCGGTCTGTCTTATCCTGAGATAACTGTCGGTAATCAGTTTTCTCGCTTCGTCGGTCATGATAGGCGTGATACGTTTGGAATATGCCACATATTTTCTCAGTATGTCTATGGAATATACCGGTTTTATGGAATCGGAACGCGTCATTATGTTGTCTATATCGATTCCGTCCACCACACTGCCTTCGGCATATGCACGGGCCTGACCGCGCTGATGTGCCATAAGAATGTGGTTCGTAATGTTGGTATCAAGCGTTTTGTCCGGCTTATCGGTCAATACGAATATCATATCGAAACGGGACATCAATGCGGGAGGAAGATCGATCTGTTCCGCAATAGGCGTATTCTCATCGAAACGTCCGTATTTGGGGTTGGCCGCTGCAAGCATTGAACACCTGCATTGAAGTGTCGCGTTAATACCTGCCTTGGCGACCGATATTTTCTGAGACTCCATCGCCTCGTGAAGCGACGATCTGTCCTGATCGGTCATTTTATCCAATTCGTCTATGCACGCCAATCCCTTGTCGGCCAAAACCAATGCGCCTGCTTCAAGGGTCCATCTGCCGTCACCGAAATCGTCTCTCACGGCCGCTGCCGTAAGTCCCGCCGCGGATGCCGATTTTCCGGATGCATATATTCCTCTGGGAGCCAACATGGACATGTATCTGAGAAGCTGTGATTTTGCCACACCCGGATCTCCCATAAGAAGAATGTGCATATCGCCCCTCATCACGGTACCGTCATCCATTTCCTTGTGACATCCGCCGAACAGTTGCAGGGCTATAGCCCTCTTGACCTCGTCGAGACCGTATATCGTAGGGGATATGGACTTCACGATATTGTTGTAGAGTTCGGGATCCGCAGCCATGCGCAGAATCTCCTCCTCGTCTTCTTCGGTAATCTGAATCTCGTCGTATTCGTGCTGTTCGAATTCTACCGAAACCACATCGAGATAT
The DNA here is from genome assembly GCA_934234005.1 of uncultured Methanomassiliicoccales archaeon. GTDB lineage: Archaea > Thermoplasmatota > Thermoplasmata > Methanomassiliicoccales > Methanomethylophilaceae > Methanoprimaticola. The sequence goes on from CAKQHC010000007.1 coordinate 16,635, forward strand.
GTTTCGAAAACAGTGGATTTGTCGCGGTCTGTCTTCTCTACGGAACGCAACACTCCGTTCAGCGTGATGCGGTTTCCGGCAGTGACCAATCCCGCTATGTCGTCTTCCATGTATCCCGACAGTCTTTCGGGCTGCGCACCGCCGCGGAGACCTTCTGGACTCTCCTGAATTTCAATCTTCTGAGTATCAATGTATACGGAATCCTTGTCGTTGAGAATAAAACGTACGCCTGCTTTGTTACAGCTGCCTTCGGGGTTGCTGCACATCATAGGTTCCCTGAGTATCATTCCGGGTTGGTCCATCCAGATTTCGCATCCGCATCTGGCACAGGTGAACAACGCTGCGGTCATACGAGGTTTGACCGTGGTGACCTTTCTCGCCAAACCTTCGACTGCAATCAGTTTGTTCAGATGGTCTGCCCTCAAATTCCTGATTTCAACCGTTGCGTCGCGGGGAAGGTTGAATATGCGTATGTTGATGCTTTCTCCCGGACGGCTGATATTCGGCACCAAATTCATTACTGCATTGCGAGCCTCTTTGAGGGAACGGTCGGGATACTCGAGAACAAACATCGCGAAATCGATGTTATATGCGTTAATATCTGCATAATCGACGTTGACGGATTTCTTCTGAGGGAAATTGTCTGCAATATCCTCTATAAGAATAGCATATTTATCATCCGAAAGGATGTCGGTCCAGGCCTTTTTTATCTCATTATCCTGAAAATTAAGCGTCATTTTTACTCCCCCTCGGTACGGCAGTCTTCGTCTACCCACCAAATCCATCCGCCGCGTTCCATTGAAATCTTACCGTGGATTTTTCCGAGGGAACGGTATTTGGTCAGCGTCTTCGCCAAATCATCGGGACATCTGTATCCAAAAAGGAAATCCAATCTCTCGCTGGCCTCTCTCGTGGTCAGAACGTCGTTGCCGAGAGTTTCCCAAATCATCGGTAAAAGATCATCAGACGTCATCGTCTATGGTCTAGAACTAGACGATATTAAAATTCGCGGTTGTAAGGTCAATCTGCGGAATCTTCGCCTCTGATATCTTTGAGATACTCGTTTTGTATCCTCACTACTTCGGTACTGTCCCTGGCATTGGAATAATCCTCTAGCAGATTTCCGTTGAGCCTCATAAATTCCGGAGCCCAGTTGAACCTTCCCAGGAACTCCGATGCCTGTTCCTTCTCTCCGAGAATGTACAGAGCCGCCATAACAGCTTCCGCACTGTTGAGTTCCATGGGCCTTCCCCAATTAATCGGATTGGCCGCAAGAAGATACGGCAACGCACGTTCCTCGCATCTCTTAAGACGGGGAAATTCGTCGATATTGGTCCAGGTTAGATCCATGACCACCAAACCTTTGCGTGCCGCATGTAAATCTGCGGGAGACATTGCCCTGTCGGAGAACGGGGAAAGAACGACGGAACCGGACGGAATGCTGCCCAATGTCTTAGCCTCTTTTCCCAAACCGAATTTCATCATGCGCTTTGCCGTGCACTTTTTCGGATCGCACTGACATTTGTCAAAGATAATTACTGGAATCATGCAGACACTAATCCCGCCAACGTTGCGGGATCTTTCATATTCTCTTTGACCCAAGCCTTGACTTCTTCCATCGTCGCGGTGTAGTCTCTGAACAATTCAAGATCGTCCGTGGCTGTATATTCCTCGCGCATTCTCATCGGTGCAAGAATCTGCCTGCCTTTCCACGGCGTACGGGATGCCCATTCGTCGAATGTGCTCTTCTGAAGATACACGACATAGTCATAATTCTCATCTTCTCTGAGAAAATCGCGGTCTTTGAAATCTTTGGAAACCTGCCTTCTCAAATCCTCTCCGTTCTGATACAACGAAGATATCATCTCGCAGTCGACGATGTCGTGTTCCGGTCCGGCGCTGTATGCCTCATAGATATCGGGAAACATCTTCTTAACGTAATATTCCGCGATTTGAGACACAAAATCATTTTTCTGTTCGACGAACAGCACGCGTACTTTGTTTTCCCTTTTCTTGAGCATAATCTCACCGCTTGGCTGACAGTCTATCGGCAAAGCATATTAAAAAACTACCAGAACAGAAATCGGAAATCACAGAACTTATTATCATGGTGCTACCTACGGGAACATGCCACGGTGATGATCGTTTTTTGAGCTGATCGTGATGATAGACGGGCGAGCTGAGTGGCATCGAACCGTATCGGTATATAGAGGCCTGCGGATTATCATGCATGCCCGTACTCCAATTGGCATTAGACATTATGCAACTGAAAAGAAGTGTCGCCATAGCACACGAATCGGCAGAGGGAGGAGCCGATTGGATAGAAGTCGGCACACCGTTGATAAAAAGCGAAGGCGCTGAAGCCGTGCGTACAATCCGCAGAGAATTCCCCGGAAAGAAAATTATTGCCGATACAAAGACTATGGATACCGGTGCTTTCGAAGTGGAAATAATGGCCAAAGCCGGAGCAGATATCGTTACCGTATTGGGTCTTGCAGAAGATTCAACCATTGAAGAAGCGGTTCTTGCGGGAAGAAAATACGGTACCGAGATAATGGTGGATATGATCAACGTACCCGACAGGGTGGAACGTGCCAAACGCGTTGCGGAACTCGGTGTAGGATATATCTGTATGCATATGGGTATAGATACACAAATGCGCGGAGAGGAGCCGCCGATCGAGATTCTGAAAAAAATAGTCGCATCGGTGAACATACCGATAGCGGTAGCAGGCGGGATAACAGCAGAGAATGCAGGATTATATGCCGAAGCGGGAGCGTATGATATCATAGTCGGAGGAGGCATTACCAAATCTCCGGATATCAAAAAAGCTACGGAAAATATCAAGAAAGCCATTTCTGGTGTAAAAATAGAGACCGATCTTGCCAAAAAATACACCGAAGAAGATCTTTTCGATGCCTTTTCAAGAGTTTCTACATGCAACATATCCGATGCGCATCATAAAATGGGTGTTATTACGGGCCTTATGCCACAATCGCTCAGACACAAACAACGCATGGTAGGGCGCGCACTTACGGTACAGACATGCAACGGAGATTGGGCTAAACCCGTAGAGGCAATAGACCGCGCCAAGAAAGGAGACATTATTGTGGTGGATGTCGGCGGAGCACCGGTAGCCGTGTGGGGAGAACTCGCATCGTGTTCGGCCATGGTCATGGGCGTCAACGGGATCGTAATCGACGGCGCCGTCAGAGACATCGATGACATCAGAGACCTGGGATTCCCGGCTTTCTCCCGTTCTGTGGCACCGTGCGCAGGAGAACCCAAAGGATACGGCGGTATCGGAATCGAAATTACAGTAGGCGGACAAAGAGTCAGAACAGGAGACTGGATTATCGGTGACGAAAACGGACTGATTGTAGTTCCGAAAGAATCGGCAGTCGAAGTGGCCAACCGTGCCCTTGCTGTGCACGAGAACGAGAACAGAACGCGCGAAGAAATCAAAAGAGGTTCCACACTGTCCAAAGTTAACGAACTTTGCAAATGGGAACCTGTAAAATGATGGGGATATTTCCCCATCCAAATCGTTTAAAACTGAGAGAATCCCCCGTTTATCTCTCTGTCGAGCTTTTCCAATCTGGCGATTCTGTCTTCGGTTGCGGGATGCGTGCTGAACAGACTGATGAGACTGCGCTTCTTCTTTTTTCCGTAAGGATCGGAAATCCACATGTCGGCAGTCGAAGGATTGTCGTAAGTGTTGCGGGTGCTGGAACATCCTGTCTCCAATTTCCTGAGGGCACTTACTAAAGCCAACGGCTTGCCGGTTACGCGTGCTCCGGACTCATCCGCAAGATATTCACGGCTTCTGGAAACACCCAACTGAATAAGCATTGCGGCTATCGGAAGGGTTATGTCCGCCAGTATGGCAATAAGGAATGCCGAACCGTTGCGGTCGTCACTGAACAATGCCGAATATACTGCCATGCGCGTGGCGAATGCTATCAGCGATGCCATCATAGAGGCCACAGACATTACAAGAATGTCTCTGTTCTTAACGTGAGACATCTCGTGTGCCATCACGCCTTCCAACTCATCGTCGTTCAGAAGATCCAACAGTTGGCGCGTAGCAACAACGGCCGCATTCTTGGGTCCGCGCCCGGTAGCAAATGCATTGGGCATAGGCAACGGCGAAACACCGACCTCGGGCATAGGGAGATTCATCCTGTCTGCAAGCCTCTGAACTGTGGAATAAAGCCTCGGCTCCTGATCATATGTAACCAAAGTCACTTTGTTGGCACTCAGGGCCATCCTCTTAGAACCGAAAAGAGAGATGAGATTGAACACAATGGAAACAGCGAACATCGCAAGGAATCCGAGCTTCCAGCTGCCAAAGAACGATCCCACCACAGATCCTATGACCACCAGGATACCTGTCATCAAAACAAACAGCAATCCTGTTCTCAGCCAATATACTGCTTTCATCCTATCACTCCGTTATAGTTTGTATTCCATACCTACGTAAAAATCTTTGACTCCGGATAATCCGAGGCTGACTCTCAAATTAGTCATGCCGTCTCTGGAAGTGCAATGATTGAGATACAAATCCTGTACTCCGTGTGCTGAAAAAGATGCAGAGTAGACATCTGCCAGGTCTTTTTTCTTTTTTTCAAGGAAAACCGACCCTATGAATGCTTTCGGTTTCCCGCCAAAATGGGATTCTGCTTCGGTCAATATATCTTCCGGACCGCAGCATCCGCGTCCGCTTATCACCGCAAACGGACCGTTTCCGACAACCAGATATGTTTCGGCATATCCGTCGGGACCCGTCATTCTGGGACTTATGTAAATTCCCTTAAACACTTCTGTCCACTCGGAAACAGACGGTGTTTTGAACACCGCTTTGTCCATATTGTCTGCCGAAACGGAAGGGGAACGGGAAAACAATCCCTTCTTCATTCCATACAATCCGGAAGGGGCATATACGTCGACAGGCGCAGTCCTAAGACCCAACAGACCGTTTAAAGCCCCTGCGTTATCTGGATGTGCCTGGGATATTACCACGGCATCTATTGAATCGGCATCAATGTCCATATTCTCCAGATTATGCACAAGGTATCTGTCGCGGAGACCCGTATCAAACAATACTTTCTTTCCGTCGCATTCAACCAAGAATGCGGTTCCTTTCGCCCCTATCAAAGGGGTATTAGGTTTTGAACCCTCATCATAAACACATTTTATCGTAGCCATAACCGCCCCTCAATTACCGTATAACGACTCTGGTATATCTCTGCAAATTCTGTATATGCTTTCCGAAGACACCTGACCGTTGGAAACCCAAGCCGTCACCTTCTTTGGAACCGTGTTGACCGACATGATGGCCCCTGGTTTTTCAGGATCGTCAATATAGTCCGTTTCCATCATGAACCGGTCGGTACCTTTTGCAAGCGCCTCTTTAAGATTGGATTTTGATGCAGGTATGGACGGCATGACGCCGTGGGTTTCTTCCGGAGTTACCCAAGGCGGCGACGAATGCTTTACAACCATCCCGCGGCCCAAACCGGCCGTGTCGGCCAATTCGGCCAAAGATCTGTCCGTATTTTCATCTGATTCACAATGAATTATTACGGGAACTCTGTTTTCTTTGGCCAATTCCATACCTCTGAGAAGAATCCTGTCCGAAGCTTCTCTGATTTCGGCAGATACAGGGAAATGCGGACGGCCTATTTCGCCGATAGCAACGGCTTTTCCTTCGGCCACATCGCGCGCAGCATCCTCCATCCCTTTAATCATGATTTCTTCTGCTTTCTCCAAACCGTATGTTTCAGCCAACGGGATTATCAATACCGGATATGGGCCGACGGCTATATTGATCAGCAAATCCGTCTCAGCTCTGGCTTTTTCTGCCAAGGCATACGTAATCTTGTACGATTCGGCGAAATCGGATCCTTTCGATATCCTCACTTCCTTGTACGGCAGCGTAACGAGAGTCAGGCCCGTGCCTCCCGACGCCTGGAATTCCTTCAGGGCTTCCACATTTCTGCCTGACGGGCTCATATGTATGTGGTTGTCGTACACGGGTACCTTTTCTACCATAAAACGTAGATTCGGCGCTCATCTATATTAGATAGATTATCGATGCTTCAAAAGTATGGATGGAAATTCACGTTTTCTGCTCAAATCCTTCAGAAAATACTACAAAGTGCATACTCCCATAATGCCTGACAGATTCACCCGCAGGGAATTCGGATTCATGTTCTTTGACAAGAGTTTCGTCCAAAGACACGTCTCGTTCAAAAGTCCCGAAGAATTGCATAGATTTATGATGGGTCAGGTTCCGGCCCACAGTTATTATTCCACATCATATTACCGCAAACCCGCGGCACCGACAATGGATGAGAAGGAATGGATGGGTGCGGAACTGATTTTCGATTTGGATGCGGATCACCTCGACGGCGCAAAACAGATGACATATTCCGAGATGCTGGTACAGATACGTTCAGAAATGATGGGGCTTGTGGATAACTTCCTTATGAATGACCTTGGATTTGATGAAAATCAGATTCACATAACATTTTCCGGCGGAAGAGGATACCATGCCCATGTCAGAACGCCCGATGTAATGACATTGGGAACTCACGAACGCAGAGAATTGGTTGATTATATCACATGTTCCGGAATGAATATCGATTGGATTTTTCCGATTAAACCTGTTGTTACCAGCGAAATGCAAACGTCTTCAGGGGTACGGAGAAACGTTTCGGAAGTAAGACTGATACCCGGCCCGGAATCGGGAGGATGGCGCAAAAGGATGCGCGAAGGATTGATGGATACGGTAAACATATTCTGCGACAACGAAATTGCGGACATCAGAAAGGAATTTCCATCTCTGAAGGGCACGGAAGGGAAAAGCATACAGAAAGTCAAAACCAATCTCCGGGAAAAGAGATCGTCTCTGTTTACAATGAACACAATGGCTATATTGGAACCGTATACTCAAAAAACACTCATCAAAATCATGAAGGAGGATGTTGCCAAACGTCTGTCTGGAGAGGTTGACGAACCTGTTACCGCAGATATCAAAAGACTCATCCGTCTTCCCGGATCGATACACGGAAAAAGCGGCCTCAGAGTGACTCCGATAACAAGAGACGAACTGACTGATTTCGACCCTCTGCAAATGGCTGTTCCTGACGAATACAGCGACAGTCCCGTGAAGATAACCATGAGGAAAGATATGGAGCTGGATATGAAAGGGGAACATTTTTCCTTATCGGGCGAAACCGAAGTGCCCGAATGGGCGGCCGTATTTCTCATAGGACGCAAAGCCGCCGATTTCGGATACGCATCGGAAGAATCGGAAAAAACCAAATTGTTCTGAAAATACCCATTCAGCCTTCTTTATAATAATAAAAATGGGACGAAGAATTTATTAATACGGTTTATGTCCCGTGAATCAGGTAATTATAATGAAAGCATTCCGTATCACCGGCAATTACGCAGACCCCAGGCAGATCAGGCAGCCCTTCTCCGTCGAGATGGCAGCCGAGGACGAGAACGCAGTCAAAGAGAAAGTGCTCTCCACAATCGGAAGCAAACACAAACTCAAGAGATATCAGATCGACATCACAGAAGTTTCTGAGATCCCTTCCGACCAGATTACTGACCACGTTGTCAGATACCAAGTCACCGGTGAGTGAACTTGGACGACAACGAGCTCCGTCAGGCATATGCTGTGATGGAATCATACAAAGAGAGAGTTGAAGCACTGAGCCGTCAGATTCAGGTACTTCGTATGTCTCTTGACGAGGTCAACCTCGCAGCGGGAGCCCTTAACGCCTTCAAAGACGCAAAAGAAGGCGACGAGATTATGGTTCCCATCGGAGCGCAATCGTTGATTACAGTCAAGGTCACATCAAACAAAAACGCCGTTGTCGGCGTAGGTGCAGGCGTATCGGTTGAGAAATCGGTCGATGACGCCATCGCATACATGGAAGCCAACGGAGCGGAAATAACCGAGGCTCTGAAGAAAACATCCAGCGTCCTCGGCGAAGCGCAACAGGCTCTGTCGACGCTCTCGCAGGCAGTCCAACAGGAATATGCGGCCAGACAGCAGGCCGCATCCAAACAATAATCGGGGTTTTTACAATGTTCGAGTCACTGAAATCCAAAATGAAAAGCCTGTTCTCCAGAGCAGATAAAAAACTGGACAAAGAAAAGGTATACAAGGAAGAAGTGCCCGAACAAACCCCTGTAAAACCGCAAACCGAAGAAAAGCCGATTGTTGAGCAGAAACCTGCCGACAACATTCCTAAAACAGAGATTGTAACGGAAACCGTTGCCGTTGAGCAGAAACCTGTAATGGAAATTCCCAAACCCGCAGAAGAGAAACCCGAGGAACAGCCCAAACTGTCAAGGAAAGAACTTCTCAAACTGAAAAAACAGGAGAAGATTGAACAGAAACAGGCTGCCAAAGAATCCAGCGGCGAGTCTATAGTCGGGGATTCCGGTAAAAAAATCAAAGAAGATCCTCTTGACGAGATTTTAGACGAACTTGAAATCATACTCCTCGAAGCGGATGTCGCGTACCCCGTTGTGGAAGAAATTAAAGCGGGTGTGAGAGAGAATCTGCTTGGAAAGAAGTATGACCGTTCGTTCACACTCGACCAAGTCGTCGAAATGTCCGTCAAAGACGCTGTAAGAAACGTATTAAAAATCAATGAATTTGATTTTGACGAGTGGATTGAGAAGCAATCCCGCCCGACTGTTGTGATGTTTATCGGTATAAACGGAACCGGTAAAACCACTGCCATTGCAAAGGTAGCCAACCGCATTCAGAATTCCGGAAAGACAGTAGTCCTTGCCGCATGCGATACGTTCAGGGCAGGAGCTATCGAACAGTTGACCATTCATGCGGATAAACTCGGTTGTAAAATCGTCAAACAGGCACATGACGCAGACCCGGCTGCAGTAGCATATGATGCCATCGAACACGCCAAATCAAAAAGAAAAGATGTTGTTCTCATAGATACGGCAGGCCGTATGCAAACAAACAACAACCTTATAGAAGAAATGAAAAAGATTGTCCGCGTAGCGAAACCCGATTTGAAAGTGTTTGTGGGAGATTCGCTTGCAGGCAATGATGCCATCGAACAGGCTAAGGTATTCGATGCAGCAGTCGGAATCGATGCTGTGATTTTGACAAAAATCGATACGGATGCAAAGGGCGGTGCGGCTTTGTCGATTGCACACACCATTGGAAAACCCATTGCGTTTGTATGTAACGGTCAGGAATATCCGGACATCATCAAATTCAACACAGAATGGATGATTGAACGTATGTTCGAATGATTACACACAGAGTGTGTAAAACAAAGTGGCATACACTTTGGCATCATTGAGTATATTCTCTACTTCCACATATTCGTTGGGTGCGTGAAGAGTTCCGCCGCCACACTGCCAAACATATGCATCAAGACCTTTTTCCCTGAAGAAATTGGCACAGGTACCTCCGCCCACACCGACAGCCTTGGGCACATGTTTCATAACGGCATTTACCGCATCGCGAAGGGACATGAATGCCAAAGAATCAACGGATGATGGTTTACCTGCCTCATGCCTCTGTATTTCACTTACTGTAATTTTGGCCTTTGTTTTGGCAGAATGTTCGTTTGCAACACATGATACCATTGCAAAAACATCATCCACACTGTATGACGGAATAAGACGGCAGTCTATGCAGAATTCGTCATAACCGGGAATTGTATTAACATTCTCTACCGTCGAAGGACGTTTTGTAGGCTCAAAAGTAGAGCATGACGGCAAGAACAGAGCATCTTCATCCGGAAATTCTTTAGGGAAAGCTTCCAGAATATCGTGAAGGAGCATTGTTGAAACACGGTATGCGTTAATACCCAATTGCGGTGTTGATCCGTGTGTAGTCTTACCTTCTACGGCAACTTTAATCCATATCGAACTTTTTTCCGCCACTTCGATCATTGAACCTTTGGGTGAGCCCCAATCGGGAACCATTATTATGTCATCATCTGTGAAATACCCATTATCAAGAAGATAACATATGCCGTATTCGCTTGCATTCTCTTCGTCTGCGACATAACACACACCCAAAGACATTCCGTTCAACCCGCCCTTTTCGAAGAACTTGGATGCAAACATAGCCGAAATTACGGATTGTCCGTTATCTTCAGTACCTCTGCCGTATATTTTGCCGTCCTCATAAATCGGATCGAAAGGAGGATTATTCCATAAAGAAGAATCTCCGGCAGGAACCACATCGATATGCGCGATTATCCACACAGTGCCTTGTTTCTTACCGAACTTTCTTGCAAGAATGTTTGATCTGATGACCTTGGAATCCGTACGATCAGGTACATCTACTCTGACAACTTCGTCGAAGCCGCATAGTTTGTCTTGAAGATAATCTGCTTTTTTGGATTCTCCTGTTCCACCATTCACTGGAGAAAGAGCAGGTATACGAATCATTCCTATCATCGTATCAATGATTTCCTGTCTGCTTTCATCAATGTTAGTTAGAATGGTCTCCAGGGACTTCATAATATGAAATTGTGTAAAAACGATATATTGTTTGGCATAAGAAAAGGGTTTGACAGGGATTGCTCCCTGTGTAGATCAGCAACGGCGGATGATAGTTGTTACCGCGTTTCCTCCGCCGAGGCAGAGTGTTGCGAGACCGACATCTTTGTTGCGGTCCTGAAGTGCATACAGAAGTGTTGTAAGAACACGTGCGCCGGAACATCCGATGGGATGTCCGAGTGCGACGGCACCTCCGTTTACATTGAATATCTCATCGGGAACGTTCAAATCTTTCTTGACTGCACAGGATGCAGACGCGAATGCCTCATTGTGTTCGAAGAGATCGATGTCATCGATTGTCATGCCAGCTTTCTGAAGAACATGTCTGGTTGTAGGGATCGGTGCTTCCATGATGTATTCGGGTTTGACACCGCGCTCCCCGTATGCCTCGATTGTTGCCAAAGGTTTGCATCCGTGCTCCTCTGCCCATTTACGGGAAGCAATAACAAGAGACGATGCTCCGTCACTGAGTTGCGAAGAGTTGCCTGCTGTCACAATACCGTCTTTTTTGAATACGGGTTTGAGTTTACCGAGAGATTCCATAGAAGAGTCTTCTCTGATTCCCTCATCGGTATCGAAAACAATGTCGCCTTTCTTGGACGGAATGGTTACGGGAACAATTTCCTTTTTGAACTTGCCGGCTTTTGTTGCGGCAGCTGCTTTCTGATGGGACTCCACAGACAGTCTGTCTGCATCCTCACGGGTTACATTGAATCTCTCAGCCACGATTTCTCCGGTGAATCCCATGTGCTGGTTGTTGAAGATGTCCCAAAGACCGTCGTGCACCATTGAGTCGACAACAGTCTGATCGTTCATCTTGTATCCCCATCTTGCTCCGTTGAGAAGATACGGTGCATTGGACATGCTTTCCATACCTCCTGCGGCGATTACATCATACTGGCCTGCTTTAATTGCATCTGCTGCAAGCATCACGGATTTCATGGCGGATCCGCAAACTGCGTTTACTGTGAAAGAACCTATTTCAACAGGGAGTCCTGCACCGATTGCAGCCTGTCTTGCGGGATTCTGACCCAAGCCTGCACCGAGAACGTTTCCCATAATGCATTCCTGGATGTCTTCGGACTGAAGTCCTGCTCTGCTGACTGCTTCTTTAACGGTTAAAGCACCGAGTTGAGTCGCTTTGATACCGCTGAGTGTTTTTCCATATTTTCCGATAGGCGTCCTGCATGCGCTGAGAATTACTACTTCATCCATTTCGGGTACCATCCCTTAAACAGTATTCGGATGGGTGGAATATATTAAAGTGTGTCGATTATAACATACGACTATTGACGAACTCAACCGGTTGCATCAAACCCATACGTTTCAATGGTTTGGATAAATGTCTGCGGGCTGCGGTCGGCGGTTCGTACCAACCCGGAACAATATATCTGTTAATTTTCTCCAATACGGGCTGAGAAGACCTGGTATGACACTTCTTACATTTGAAACCCGAACCGCTTCCTATTGATTTCATAGTACGTGTACATATGGGACAAACAGGATTAGACACTTTGCGATATTCGTCCGCAACTGAGATTACATGTATTTTCTCGACATTCAGCGTACGGGGCACATCCCTCAACTCGCCGATGACTTCCACTTCGTCTCCGGGAGACAGCCAATCCAGAGTATAACGAAATTCTTTGGAAGGTTCGTATGCCGCACATGTGACAATGCCTGATTTTGTATCGATATCAATCAAGACGTGTCCGCCCGGTATATGGCGGGCGTGTGTGAGAACCGTTCCTTTTACAGAATATGATTGATTGGGGACCAAGCTGCTGTAACTGTGAATTATATGATCGTCGGTTCCCTGATTGGTAAGAAATACCATCCACCTTTCAATGGGCTCGGTCTCGATTTTATAGTGCGCATCGATAAGATCTTTTTCGGAATCTCCTCTCAAACCGTACATAACCGGACACGGTGTGGAAGGAACCATCGCAACTTTACACATCCTGTCTTCCCAGCTGTTGAACGTCGAAGGATAATTGTGTTCCACAAATTCGATGGTTTTCGGATCAAATATTCTTTCGGTGCCCCATCTGTCTGCCGGCCTGTATGACAGGAGTTCGAATGTGTGGTCTCTGGGCCTCCATGCCATGCCGCATGTACATCCGATTAAACCACGGCCGCACCCTATTTCAAAAGTGACGGCGCCGATACGTTTTATCTCGGCGTCTATGACAGAACGTTCCATTATTGTCCTCACACCGTTCCAATAGAAAGATTGTGACGGTTTTGTGACAGATATCAGCAAACCCGGATCGGCTTCCGGTTCATGATGTTCCTGTATATGAGGTATGATGCGTGCCTTCATGGCTTCAGGATCGGGCTCG
>CAKQHC010000008.1 GCA_934234005.1 uncultured Methanomassiliicoccales archaeon
TTTTCCGAAACGCATCACCAAAGAACCGTTTCCGCGGGTTTTCCAAGGGGTAGCCGGATTGAGACGAACCAAACGGGGATTTCCTATAAGATCCAAATCATCGAACTCGCGTATGATTTCCGTTGCAAGGAAAGTAGTACAGTTTCCATTCATCGAATCCGTATCGTCAACGGCTACAAACATCGAACCTCGATACAAAACAAAATACCTTAACCTTATCCATCGAAAAGAACCATAGAGGAAACAAAAAACAAGTTTCCATCCGAAGACGGTGTTCCTTTCAGCCCGTATAATTTCAGTTCGACAGGTTTTTCATAAGAAAAACATCTGAATTCACTGCCGCCGACATCTTGGAAAATAAAAGAAAAACCGCCGCTTGACGTTTCATAAACATTGCCTACAATCCCAATATAATCAAATTCATCGTCTTCCGAATTGAATTCGGAAAGACAGAAGAAGAGAATCAGGATGACGGAAGCACCCAAAACGAAATATTTGTTAACCATTCAATTAAAAATAATAATTATATTGAAAAAAGAAAGGGACTGCCGCAGTCGGCAAGCCCCCCACCCCTCCATTTCCACTGGAAACTCATAAAGGGTGTGTATCCTGTTTTTTCAGTGACCGACAAGCCACAAAATTCCTACAAATGCTGCGATTCCGAGGATGCAGGCACCGATAACTAACCAACCTTTCATAATTTAACACTCCGTGTTATTGATGTAGTAATAAACATCGAATATAAAATTCAAGTCGGTAAACTTATATCATACTTCGATTTTCACAGGAAATAATTCTAATTGAAGGTACCTTCCACTGGAGAATGACATAACATGGCTGAATCCAACATTTTCACGCAATATATGCAAAAAAGAAAAACCATTGTTAAAAACAAAAAGATCCTCCAGTCCTCATACATTCCCGAATATCTTCCGCACAGGACGGATAAAATCAATGAAATCGTAGAAATCGTTGCTCCGTCTCTGAATAAAGACAAACCGTCCAATATATTGATTTACGGAAAAACCGGAACAGGTAAAACCGCTGTAATGAACTACATCGGAAAAGAATTAAGAAAAGCGGACGAGAATCAGGAAAACTGCGTCTTCATCTATGTCAACTGCGAAGTCGTTGACACACCTTATGGTATATTGTACAACATTTCTAATCAGATTATTGTAGAACCCGAGAAAAAAATACCGTTTACAGGATGGAGTTTAGACAAAATATTCTCCGAATTGGCAACATATATCGATTCAATGGATAAAATATTCATTATTGTTCTGGACGAAATAGACAGATCGTTTCAGAAAAACGGTGACGATATTTTCTATTATCTTACAACAATCAATGAAATTCTGCACAATTCGAGAGTATCGATAATTGGTATTACGAACGATGCCAAATTTACAGAATTTCTCAGTCCGAAAATAAAAAGCAGACTCGGTGAAGAAAAAATTATATTCCCGCCGTACAACATCGAACAGTTGAAAGACATTCTTACCGAAAGAGCCAAAGATGCATTCGATCCGGGTGTATTGGATAATGATGTTATCCCGTATTGTGCAGCCCTGTCAGCTCAAGAACTCGGTGATGCCAGGAGGGCATTGGATCTTTTAAGAATGTCTGCAGACATCGCAGAAAGAAACGGCGACAGTCATGTCACTTCTGCACATGTTAAATCGGCTAAAAACAGAATCGAACTTGATGCAGTTTCGGAAGTTGTGAAAACATTAACCAACCAGTCGAAAATCGTTTTGATGAGTATAATCCAGAATGTCGAAAAAGGACAAACTGTGATGACAACTGGGGATGTGTTTACTACATACAAAGCACTGTGTGAAGCAATATGTCAATCCATATTAACACAACGCAGAGTTGCGGGATTGATATCCGAATTGGATATGTTGGGTGTTGTCCACGCAAGAATTAAATCATTCGGCCGTGCCGGACGTACGAAAGAAATTGAATTGAACACTCCGAAAGAAATAATCGAGATGATAAAAACTGACGAATTGTTCAAAGATTTGGCATCATACAGACCGCCACAACAAACAACACTCATTTGAATCAGGAATGTGTGTTTTTTAAGAGAGATTATGTTATGTGTCTGAATCGTGATTGACGTAAAAATGTACATACATTCACATGTTTCTATCATTTAGAACAGCACTTGTTGAAATGTAGTATATCAATCAACACAATTGTACATTCAATGAAATATTCTTTAAATAGTTATACAAAAATTTATAAACTCTATTCTGAATTTATTTAATCTTTTCTATTTGACCGAATATATATTTGTTATTATACGAATCAGAATAAAAACCATCTGAAGTTTTCATTCGAAAATAAGAACTCAATTCGGTTACAATGACAATAATGTATTTTCAAACAGAACCCGAATCTGTTTGCGATACATGTTTAGCATAACATAAAACGTCGAATGTTCATCATCTTTTATCATAAGCAAAAGTAATTCTGATTTTCACAATATAGTGTGCGATGATGCTGTATTCATTTTTTTCGTTACATAATTTACTATGAGTAAATGATTTATGTTGAAATCAATTAATTTTCATTATTGCTTGTTGAATGGTATAGCGGCTCTTTTGTTTTAACAGAATGTCAAATTCGATGCGTTGATGCCTTCTCCGATTCAAAAAAAACCCTCATACACCTTTAATCGGTTTCCAGTGGAAATGGAGGGGTGGGGGGCTTTAGATTTTTCTGAATCTTGTTTTTGTACGGATTAATATCGATTTGTCGTGTCTGATTCCGAATAAATCGATGATGATAAACAGTGAAATTACTATAATAAACAACATAGCCAGAGACGGAATACTGTTGGTAACGCAATTTAATTTCGATTCATTTTTTACGAGAATCTTTAACACTCCAATCCATGGTATCTCTGCAAAGGGTACCGATCTGATGTCATCCATGCTTATTGTATGGGATATTATGCTCGTTCCCTGATCAAAAGAGCGGTTGTATATATTGTCGCCCATTGTTAGGAATCCGCTCTTTTTTTCTTCCAGAGTTTCTAAGTTTATACTAACATTTTTTTCTGATTGGGTCAGATTTTCAAAATACAGAACTCCTCTGATCCCTTCTGTTTCGGTTGATCTGACATTGTTGTATATCCAATACCATGTTCCCTGATATTTTTCAAGCGTCGGAGCACTCCATGTGTTCGTTGCTGCATTGTAATCCAACCAGATAATCGCCCTGTGTATGACAGGGTTGGATGTGGAACCTCTGTTGTATATTATTACGGATCCATAATCTCCGAATGTGGAATATCCTGTATATGTTCCTTCTATGTAACTCTGGATTTCTGCTTTGTCTTTGTTTTTGACAATCACAACATCTCCGGTATCTATGATACCCAACTCTGAATGTTCGTTGTTGTGTTGCATACTCTCAGACATGATTACGCTGAATGGAGAATTCAACCCCGTTGTGAAAATCAGCCCTGCGTATCCGCCGATAAACACTACTGCAATGATGCCTATGCAAGCAATGAATTTTTTATCGTCGGAGTTCACAGCCTCGTATTGTATTCATTCATTAAGATTATTTGCTATGCGGTGTGTTTTTCAATACCGGTTTGCACATAAATTCCTTATATACTCTGAAACATATTATGCTCTTGTGATGGTTTATGCAAAGACCCAGTAACGACGAATATTTCATGGAAATGGCAAGGTTGGTTTCGTCTAGATCAACATGCGTCAGAAGGCGCGTGGGTGCGGTCATTGTAAAAGAAAAGCGCGTTTTATCCACAGGATATAACGGATCTCCCAAAGGGACAAGGCATTGTGAGGAACTGGGCTGTATACGCGAACAGCTGAATGTTCCGTCCGGAACTCGTCATGAGTTGTGCAGAGGCGTACATGCCGAACAGAATGCGGTCACCCAGGCAGCTTATTTCGGAGTAAGTGTTAACGGTGCCACAATATATACCACAACATTCCCGTGCTCCATGTGTGCAAAGATTTTGATAAATGCAGGTATCAAGGAAATTGTATATGACGAAGGGTATGTGGACGATTTGTCAAAATCGTTGCTCGACGAAACAGATATTGTCGTGCGTGAATATCATCCTATCAATACCCAGTAATGTAAAAATCATTAACTCGGTTTTCAGGTGTTTATATATTATATTTTAAAACTTTTTCTCTTATTTGACCCATTAGAGTTAAGTATACCTCCCTAGATACGGTTGTAGGGTCGGGGAGTGTAAATTTGAGCCGAACTGACATACTTTCAGGAATTAAAAAGGCGGAAGCGGACGCTAACGCCAAGGTCTCACAGGCCGAGGCTGACAAGAAGATCGCTATCGCTGATGCTCGCAGAGATTCTGTGAAGAAGATTCAGGACGCTGAGGCTCAGATGCGCAGCTCTTACGAATCCGCGGTGGCCAGAGAGATGGAATCACTCAATGCTAAACGTGACGAAATGCTTGCCGAAGGCAAGAAAATCGCCGCTGGTATCGAGGCCAACTCCGAGGCAAGAATGCAGGAAGTCAAAGATTTTCTTAACAAAGAATTTGAGAGGACCCTAAATGTCACTTCCTGAGTCGATGAGTAGGATTGTGATCGTGGGTACAAAAACTCACATGGATGAAGCTATCGAGGCTTTGTACGATGTGAGGGCTATCCACCTGATCGATCATACCGTCGACGCGGATGAAGGTTTCACCCTTGGAACACCCCGTCCGTATTCACCCAAAGCATCCGAAAGGTTGCTCAAAGTGCGTGCGATGGAGAAGGACCTTGGTATCAACAAACATACCAAAGTCCCGGTTCAGTCCGTGGATGAAATCAAGAGCAAGATATCATCTGACAGCGTCGAACTTGCCGAAGCAGAAATCGTTTCTGTTCTCGACAAGAGGAATGATCTCATTCAGAGAATCACAGAGTTAAACGCTAACAAGAAGAATCTTGAACTTCTTTCTGATATTTCCGTCGATCTCGATTTGTACTCTGGCTATCAGAGTATTTTCGGTGTCGTCGGTACAGTTGCCGAAGACCCGCGCGAAGCCCTCAAAGGCATCGACTGCGAGGTTGAGTACTCTTCTGTTAAGAAGAAAGGCAACGTTGTAGCTGTTTTCGCCAGAGTTGCGGACAAGGACAAAATCCTTTCCGTATTATCCGAGAACGGCTTCTCCGAGATTTCTGTCCCCGAGGGAACAGGATCCGCATCCATAGCTCTCAAAGCTGTGGAAACCGAGATTCTGGAAGCCGAGAAACAGAAAGAGGAGATCGGAAAAGAAATCGAGGCTCTTTTTGAGAAACACAAGAATTTCCTCAAGGCATCCGAAGAGGAATTGTCCATTGAGGTCCAGAAAGGTGAAATACCCGTAAGGATCGCAACGAGCGAATACGCCTTCGTTATCGATGCTTGGGTACCTACGAACAAAGTCGATGCGGTTAAAAAATCAATCGAGGATAAAGTCGAAGGTGTCTATGTCGAGAAACAGGAGGATCGCGGACGTTCTTTGGAAGAAGCCGAGAAACAAGAGGAAAGGTTTAGAACCGTACCGACAAAGTTCAACAACGGAAAGGTCGCTAAGGAATTCGAGTATCCCACCAGATTGGTGTCGATACCTAAGTATCAGGAAATTGACCCTACCATCCTGATTGCCATCTTCCTTCCGATGTTCTTCGGACTCATGATCGGAGATGTGGGATATTCTATCCCGTTCATTATCATCGGTGCGTACGGACTTAAAGTAACGCACCACAAAGACTGGCGTGCAATCGCTACAGTACTGTTCTTCGGAGGAATTTGGGGATTCATTTTCGGATTCTTCTTCTTCGGAGAAGCCTTAGGTATGCATTTCGTGGAATCACAAGGTGAATTGGAAGTCGCATACACTTGGGAGGGTCTGTTAGGATTGCATAATCTGCCTAGTGTTTTCGAAGGTATTTTACCCGAAGCACACGGTATTCACAAGATCGGTGCAGAACATATCGGACTTCTGTTGAAGATGTCTGTATATATCGGTATCGTTCACTTGATGATTGGATACGTTTGCGCAGTATACAACAAATCTTTGCAACACGGATTCAAGCACGGATTCCTTGAAAAAGGCGGATGGATTTTCTCATTCGTAGGACTTGCGCTTGTATGTTACGAGCTTGCAAATTTCCTGATTTCAGGAGCAGAACTCGAAATCATAGTCTTCGCACTCGGTATCGTATTGCTGCTCGTTGGAGTCGTATTTAATATCAAAGCCGGAGAAGGTGCTCAGGCAATTCTTGAGTTACCTGGTATTGTTGGAAACATTCTTTCATATACCCGTCTCGCGGCAATCGGAATGTCCAAAGCCGGAATGGCACTGGCATTCAACTACATCGACATAGGTATGGTTTGCGACGGTCTCGGCGGAATCGCCGGTTTGATCATCGGATTCATTCTGTTCGCATTCCTTCACCTCGTCGTTTGGACTCTCGGTATCCTTTCCGCAGGACTGCACGCACTCAGGTTGCAGTTCGTGGAACTGATGGCTAAGTTCTTCGAAGGAAGCGGAGTAGAATACAACCCCCTTAAAGTAACACGCAAAACCACTTCAGACAATATTACGAAAGAGGCATAAAAATGGCAGACATTGGAACTGGACTTATCGCAATCGGAGCAGGACTCGCAGTCGGACTTACCGGTCTCGGAGCCGGTATGGCAGAGAAAGACGTCGGAGCAGCAGCAGTAGGAGCAATCACAGAGGATCAGTCTCTCTTCGGAAAAGCAATGATCTTCATGGTTCTCCCCGAAACCATCGTCATCTTCGGACTGGTTATCGCTATCCTCGGAATCTTCGTAATGTAAGCCTGCCGTCGAGGTAATCTCATGGCACTTACGAATGTAACTCAGGAGATCGACGCAGCAGCGTCCGCAAAAGTTTCTGCCATCCAGGCAGAAGCAGCAGCGGAGATCGCAAAGATCAACGCAGACGCTGAGCAGCAGATCGCTGAGATGAAAGACAAAGAGGACAAGAGGCTCAAAGAAGCAGTTGAGCGTCTCAACCGTCAGGAGCTTTCCAGTGCTGAGCTGGAGAGCAAAAAGATCGTCCTGGCTAAGAAGAAGGAGCTCCTCGCAGAGGCCTTCGATGCTACTCTTGCCGACCTTGTAAATGCGCCCCGCGAAGTAAAGCTGGCCCAGTACAAGGCAATGGTAAAGGTTGCATCCGGTATCATCTGCAACCCCAAAGCAGTCATGTCTGTGAACGATTCGTTCACCGCAGACGAGCTTGGCGTCAGCTCCGTCGAGAAGGACAGCAGGATTTCATCCGGACTTATTCTCCAGAGTGAGGACGGACAGGAAGAAATCGACATGCAGTACACAACCCTTCTCCAGACGATCTGGGACCGCGAGATTAAAGCCGTGTCTGACATTCTGTTCAGGTGAATCAGATGTTCAGGCGCAGCGGAATGAAAGGCAACTACGCATACACCGTAGCCAGAGTCAAAGCGAAAAAATCGCTTCTTCTCGGCGAGGAGGATTACAACAAAATGTTGCAGATGAGCGTCCCCGAGATATCCCGTTACATCAGCGAATCCGGATACCAGAAAGAAATGAACGATCTGGCCGGTCGCATGGACGGAATCGATCTCGTGGAACACGCAACCTACACCAGCATGGCTAAGGTATTCAGCAGCATACTTGCAGCCTCCCAGGGAGAACTTCACGACATGGTTTCCGCATATCTCGAAAAATGGGATATTTGGAATCTGAAAGTGATTCTCCGCGGAAAATCGTATGGCCTCGATGCGGATGGAATCAGGGAAGACTTGGTTCCTGCCGGCAGTCTCGGCGCCGAATCTTTGGACAAACTTATCAATCTCGATTCAAGCGACGATATAATCGCCGCATATTGCAAGATGGTCGGAGTGAGTATTCCCGCAGACGTCATGGCTGCATACAAAGAGCATGACAATATGGGTGAAATCGAGGATTACCTCGACAAATATCACTACACAAGACTTCTTGCAAGCATCGACCCTTCTTCCAGACCCACCAGGATGTTCCAGGATTATGTCAGGAAGGAAATCGATGTTAGAAACCTCGAGACTATCCTCAAGCTGAAAGCAGAGGGTATCTACGGAGAACCCGTTATGAAATACATCATACCGGGCGGAAAACAGGTTGATAAGAAGTTCGCACAGCAGCTCGCAAATGCGGAGACAATTGCAGCAGCGTCTTCCGATCTTCAGCAGCTCGAATTCTACGATATCATCAGAGATCTTGTGGAAGCCGATTCTGTAAGTCTCAGAGACATTGTTTCTGAGATGAAGAAATACGAAATCGCTCAGGCTAAGAAGTTCTCCCACCTGTACCCCCTGTCTGTTGTACCGATTCTCGATTACATGATTCATAAGGAAATCGAGGTCAGCAACATCAGGACAGTATCCAGAGGTATAGAGAGCGGACTCGACAAAGAGACAATCAAAGGACTGCTGGTGATCTGATGGAAATAGCAGTAATTGGTAGTGACGAATTCGTACTGGGTTTCAGGCTTGCCGGAATCAGGCGCGTATTTGTCGCAAACCCCGACAACTATCAGGAAAAGATGCTGGAAGCTATGTCCCAGCCCACAATAGGAATCCTTGCAGTTGATGCGAAGGACCTCGACAATCTCTCATTCCAGGTAAGGCAGAAAGTCAATGACTCGATCCAGCCTGTGGTCGTTCCCGTAGGAGGAAACGACGATGATCTCCGTGAGAAGGTCAAAAGAGCGATTGGCGTCGATTTATACAAAACAGAGGATGAATAAATGAGCACTGAAGGTAAAATCTACAGGGTCGCCGGTCCTGTCGTGACTGCCATCGGAATCTCCCCCAAAATGTACGATGTCGTACACGTAGGAAAGGAGCAGCTGATGGGTGAGGTCATCAAAATCGTCGGCGATTACTCCATCATCCAGGTTTATGAGGATACATCCGGTATCATGCCCGGAGAACCGGTCACAACCACCGGAAGGCCTCTTGCCGTTGAGCTCGGTCCCGGACTTCTGACATCCGTTTACGACGGAATCCAGAGGCCCCTTCCCGTTCTCAGAGACAAAATGGGAGACTTCATTTACAGGGGAGTCGCCGCACCTGGACTGGACCACGAAAAGAAATGGGAGTTCACTCCCGCTGTGAAAGAGGGAGACGAGGTCACCGCAGGAGCGGTTCTCGGAACCGTCATGGAAGGCCACATGGTTCACAAAATCATGTGCCCCGTAGACATCAAGAAGGGAAAGATTGATTCAATCAAATCCGGTTCCTTCACCGTCGACGAGACCATTGCTGTCATCGACGGAAGAGAAGTCCCCATGATTCAGTACTGGCCCGTTCGTGTTCCCAGGCCTGTTGCCGAGAAATACCAGCCCGATGTGCCTCTTGTCACCGGACTCAGGGTTCTCGACACCATGTTCCCCCTTGCAAAAGGAGGAGCAGCCGCAATTCCCGGTGCATTCGGTACCGGAAAGACCGTTACGCAGCAGTCTCTGGCAAAGTACTCCGATGCAGAAATCGTCGTCTACATCGGATGCGGAGAGCGTGGAAACGAGATGACCGAGGTTCTTACAGAGTTCCCCGAACTCGTGGACCCCAAGACCGGCGAGTCTCTGATGAAGAGAACCGTCCTGATCGCTAACACCTCCAACATGCCTGTCGCAGCCCGTGAGGCTTCCGTTTACACAGGAATGACCATCGCAGAGTACTTCAGAGACATGGGATACAACGTTTCGCTTATGGCAGACTCCACCTCCAGGTGGGCCGAGGCTATGCGTGAAATTTCCTCCAGGCTCGAAGAGATGCCCGGAGAGGAAGGATACCCCGCATATCTGTCCGGACGTCTGTCTGAATTCTACGAGCGTGCCTGCCGTGCAAGGACTCTCTGCGGAGAGGATGGATCCATTTCCGTTATCGGTGCAGTTTCGCCTCCCGGAGGAGATCTGTCCGAGCCTGTTACCCAGAACACCCTCCGTATCGTACGTGTCTTCTGGGCACTCGATACCAAACTCAGGGAGAGGCGTCACTTCCCCACCATCAACTGGCTGACATCATACACCATGTATGACAAACAGCTTGTCGACTGGTACAAGGCTAACGTCAACGAAGACTTCCCCGGACTCAGGTCCTGGGCAATGCAGGTTCTCCAGAAAGAATCCGAACTGCAGGAAGTCGTTCAGATGGTCGGTTCCGACTCTCTGCCCGACGAACAGAAGATTATTCTCGAAGTCGCCAAGATGATCCGTGAGATCTTCCTCCAGCAGAACGCATACCACCCTGTGGACTGTTACTGCCCTCTCGAGCGTCAGCACATGATGCTCTACCTCATCAAGAAGTACTCCGACCTTGCCGACAAAGCTGTCGCCGCAGGCGTACAGGTCGATAAGATCGCATACCTCCCCGTCAGGACCAGGTTCAACCAGGCCAAATACGAGGAGAACATCGATGATGAGCTGAAGGCCGTTGAGACCGACATGGACGAGCAGTTCAGAGCTCTCGGAGTGTGATTCAAATGTCAGACGTATCCAAAGAGTACAAAACAATCTCCCAGATCGCCGGGCCTCTTATCTTCGTGAAGAAGACCGAGCCCGTCGGTTACAAAGAAATGGTTTCCATCAGGATGTCCGACGGAACCATGAAGAGAGGAGAAGTTCTCGATTCCTCCGATGACATCGTCGTCGTTCAGGTTTTCGAGGGAACAACCGGAATCGATAGGAGCGCATCCGTTCGCTTCCTGGGCGAGACCATGAAGATGCCCGTGTCCAAGGACATGCTCGGAAGGATCCTTTCCGGAGCCGGAGAGCCTCTCGACGGCGGAGCAAGAATCGTTCCTGAGAAGGAGCTCGACATCGTCGGAGCAGCTATCAACCCCTGGGCAAGAGACAGTCCGTCCGATTTCATCCAGACCGGAATTTCCACAATTGACGGAATGAACACTCTGGTAAGAGGTCAGAAACTGCCTATCTTCTCTGCATCCGGTCTTCCCCACAACGAGATTGCTCTGCAGATTGCCCGTCAGGCAAAAGTACGCGGTGAGAACGAAGAGTTCGCTGTCGTGTTCATTGCAATGGGTATCACCAACGAAGAGAAGCAGATGTTCATGAAAGAGTTCGAGAGAACCGGCGCTCTGAAGAACGCTGTGGTTTTCCTGAACCTCGCAGACGACCCTGCTGTCGAGCGTATCGTCACACCCCGTCTCGGTCTCACCACCGCGGAGTATATGGCATTCGAGCTCGGAATGCAGGTTCTTGTCATCATGACCGATGTCACCAACTACTGTGAAGCACTGCGTCAGGTCGGAGCAGCTCGTGAAGAGGTGCCCGGAAGGCGTGGATACCCCGGTTACATGTACACCGATCTGGCTCAGCTCTACGAGCGTGCCGGAAGGATCAAAGGAAAGAAAGGATCCATCACACAGATTCCTATCCTGTCCATGCCCGGTGACGATATCACACACCCCATCCCCGATCTTTCCGGTTACATCACCGAAGGTCAGATCGTTCTGTCCAGGGAACTGCACAGAAACGGAATCTACCCGCCGGTCAATGTTTCCTCGTCTCTCAGCCGTCTGATGGGCGGAGGTACAGGAGAGGGCAAGACCCGTGACGACCACAAGGCTGTTTCCGATCAGCTGTACGCTTCGTACGCTGAGGGTAAAGACCTCCGTGGATTGGTCGCCATCGTAGGAAAGGACTCGCTGTCCGCCAAAGACAGGAAGCTCCTGGACTTCGCAGATATCTTCGAGGACCGTATCGTCCGCCAGGGTATCGACGAGGACCGTTCCATCGAGGATACACTCGACCTTGCTTGGGAGATCTTCACCGAGCTCGATCTCGATCAGCTCACCAGGATCGGACGCAAGTACATAGACAAGTACCTGCCCAAGAAAGAGTGATTACCATGGGAGCACACGATGTCACCCCCAACCGTTCAGTCCTTCTGGACCTGAAGAAAAGGCTCAAGATGACCCAGAGTGGTTACAAGATCCTTAAGATGAAGAGAGACGGTCTCATCATCGAGTTCTTCGAGGTTCTCGAGAAGGCAAGGAAGATGCGTGAAGGAGTATCCTCGGATTACGATTCCGCAATGGAGAAAATCACCATCGCCCGCGCGGTTGAGGGAGAGATCGCCGTGAAGTCCGCGGCGTATGCTCTGAAAGCAGACCCGCAGGTCAACCTGGGCAGCAAATCCATCATGGGTATGATGGTCCCTAAGGTAGAGGCAACAAAGATTCACACCAAGATGACCGAGAAAGGTTACGGTGTGATCTCCACCTCCGCCTATATCGAGGATGCGGCGGCAGCGTTCGAGAAACTTCTCGATACGATTGTACGCGCAGCCGAGGTCGAGACCACCATGAAGAAACTGCTCGATGAGATCGAGAAGACCAAGAGAAGGGTTAACGCCCTTGAATTCAAGATCATTCCCGAGCTCAATGAGTCGGTTAGGTTCGTCAAGTTCAATCTCGAAGAGATGGACCGTGAGAACACCACCCGTCTCAAGCACCTGAAAAAGGATGGCGGAATCGAAGAATGAGCAAAAAAACCACAGCCGAGCGTCTGAGTGAGATCCGCGAGGATCCGAAAAAGCTGAAGAGACTCTTCAACATCATTTGGATTGCCGGCTATGGCATGCTCATTTTGGGATTCTTCATCATAGTATGGGTACTGTACGCAGGAATCTGAAATTTTTTAAGTTCACCGGTAGGAGTCGAATCCCGTTATATACATTGTAACGGGGTTCGATAACTATCCCATTTATGTGATAGTGTTTTTTTGAAGCGTTTCTATTTTTTATATCGAGTACTCATATTTTTAGATGCACATCTTTTCAAAGTAAATTCGATTAATCGAATTAATTTTATAGATTTTTACTTACGTCTGATTATGCAGGAAACTGTATTCAGAACACATTATATCAACGAACTTTTGAAATTCAAGGATCAGGATGTTATCAAGGTTGTAACAGGTATCAGAAGATGCGGAAATCCACTTTACTTAAACAATATATAGAAGTGTTGAAAAATAAAGGTACTATCGACTCAAATATACTCTATTACAATATGGAATCCATCAAAAACGATTGTTATCGCGATGGGTTGACTCTTTACAACGAAATTATATCGAAGCAGACGGTAGAAAAGTTGTATATTATTTTGGACGAGGTTCAATTTATAAAAGGTTGGGAGAGGGTTGTCAATTCATTAAGAGTCGACATTGATTGTGATATATATGTTACGGGATCAAACGCGTATCTTTTATCCACTGAAATCTCCACATTACTCACGGGTCGCAATGTGGAAATCTGCGTATTGCCCCTGTCTTTCAAAGAATTTTGTTCCATTCAAGGAAATACGTACGATATATTCGAATTATATCGCAAATATGTGCATTTTGGGGGGATGCCGTTCATTCGTCCACAGTATGATGATGATACAATTTTTCAGCGCCTCGATGAGATAAAATCAGATATCATCCTCAAGGATATATGCAGCAGAAAAGACAGAATCGATTCTTTAAAAATAAGAAAAGTAGTGGATTATATGTTTTCTGAAATAGGAAATGAGATATCTGCAGGAAATATTGCCAAAAACCTGAATATCAGTTCATCCACATCCAATGAATATCTCGCACTTATTACCGATTCCTTGTTGTTCGACAGGGTCGAAAGATATGATTTAAAGGGTAAGTCGATATTGAAGACGGACGGCAAATACTATTGTGCCGACATCGGAATGAGAAATACCCAACCATTGAAGGCCGATAGAGATTCAGGTAAGATATTGAAAAATATCGTATATCTTGAGCTCAAACGCAGAGGGTATAAGATTTATGTCGGAAAAATAGGAGAATTGGAAATTGATTTTATTGCCTTGAGATGCGATGAAAGAAATTACATACAGGTGTGTCAAACCCTGACGGATGAAAAAACAAAAGAAAGAGAACTCAGACCGTTTAGAAAAATATTGGGTGAAGGCAGAAGATTGTTGATTACATCAGATCCTGTATTAAGAACAGAGACGGAAGAGGCAGTAATCATAAACATTCTGGATTTTCTGACGGAATGACTGCGGAAACCGCATCATTACATATGTGCTCATACACCGCCATTTCCGATGGAGACGTACCAAACTGAAGTTTTATTCAATCACGGAAATCTTTCATTTCGATTCTGCCTGTGTTCAGAGATACAACAGGCATAATGCTCGGTTCGGGATTGAAGTTGTGCATCCTCTGATATTCGGTTTGATCCTGCCAAGTGGAGGCATTTATGAGTCTTATTCCGTTGTATATCTGCTGTCCGGCACCGTGAACGTGTCCGGATACGAATATATCGGGTACGGTTTCCATTATCAGATAGTCCTTGCATTCGGGTGCAAGTGCATTTCTTTGTCCGTATATAGGTGCAAGATGGCGTCTTACGCACATTTCTTTCATGACCTTGAGAGGATCATCATATGTCAGACCTCTTACGCTGGCAATCCAGTCATCCATACTTTTTCCGTGGTATGTCAATACAGTCCTGCCTTCTACGTTCATATAAACAGGATTTCCTACCATGAGAATGTTGGAATCAAATTTATCGGTGAATTTGGGGTTCAAAGCCGGTTGCGGTTCGGCTATGCGTGCCGCATCGTGGTTTCCGGGATGGATGACCATTTTGATATGATCGGGAATGTCTTTCAGGTATTCCGCCAGTTTGTCATACTGATCGTATATGTCGAGTATGTCCAACTCTTTGTCCTGATCGGGGAACACTCCGATTCCGTCGACAACATCACCCGGGAATACGATATAATTGATTTCTTCGCTTTCTGAATTGTGTTTCAGCCAATCAACCATCTTGAGCCATGAATGTTCCAGGAATGTACAGCTTCCGACATGTACGTCCGAAAGAAACGCTATTTTGGATACTGCATCGGACAGTTCCCATTTATTGTTCAGGGGAACGTCCGGTCTGAAGATTTTTTCCGCCATAAACATGGTTCCTTTCTGGTTGAATTTTCCCGAAACACCAATGCATTCGTCATTGACAAACAATTCGTTGGCAATGGGGGATTCTTTTGAGATGAAGACTTTGGCCGTACCGGTCATATCTTCCAGGGTAACCATGGTGTGGCCGTTCTTGGTGGTATTTTTATCATAAACAAGACCCGCAATCTTCACCGGCCTGTCCATATCTTTTGCTATATTGATGTCGATGGGACGGCCGAAATCGCTTCTTTTCTCCAAAAGCCTTCTCAGAGTGATGTATCTGCTTTTGAAATATTGGGCAAAATCATTGATTTTTCCTTCGCATGTAGATTCGCCGGTGATGTCTGTTCCTTTGACTATGTGGATATCCGGTGTGAAACGGTTGTGACGTTTCACTGCCGGTTCCGATTTGAAAAGAACCATGTCGCCTGTTATTGCATCTTCGATATCCTGTCTGGTGAGAATCAGTTTGTTTGACGATAAATGGGAAAATACAGTATTTGTGAATGACAAAGGATCGTTGTTCGACATTATCAGTTCCAGTGCATCGGGGGAGAGCAGAAACTTTCTTTTTGCGGCTTCGGACAGGACCTCCTTTCTCATATCAAACCCTATCCATAATCCGACCTTTAACGGTATCGTTCGGTTATCCTTTATAAAAAGAATACCATGGGGAGTTTATGACCTCAGTTGAAATCTTTTGTCCCGTAAAACCAAGCGAGGATCCGGAACTTGTTCGCAGTGCTATTTTGAAAATATTCCCGGATGCCGAATTGGAACAGGATGAGAGTTGTTTCAAGGGAACGGCTACCTTGGACCGTTTTTCCAAATTAATACGTTCTCAGAAGATACTCGACGCTACCCGTTCGGTATTGATAAGGAATGTACGTGGAGACCGTACAAGGATGGACATCAATAAGCAGGTTGCAACCGTGGGAAAAGTTTCTTTTGCCGACAAACACCCCGTTCTTGGCGCTATAGAGGTTACTGTCAGGGATGACGACATACACGCGTTAATCGACAGGGTTTCGCCTGTAACGGTTGACGGCGTAGAGGTTATCCAATGATCGGAATATCATGTACGCAGTTTTCCAGAGATCCGTTTTCTGTTTGGATTGACAGAATTTTCGAGGATTTCGGATTGTGGGAGTTGTTTTCCGAAGCTGAGATGAATGTAGCAGAGAATACCGGGAAAATATCCGAACTGCTGTCATCATATGATATGTGCTATTCTCTTCATACACCCATTTGTGACATGAATATAGCGGCACTGACGGAAAAACTCAGAGTTGCATCGGTTGATGTAATCAGAGATAACGCACGTGCGGCAAACGTTCTCGGGATAAACATGCTTACCGTACATCCGGGATTATCATCGATGGTCGTTAAAGAAACTGAGGATGCAGCATTGGTACGTGCTAAAACGTCTATGAAGGAGTTGGAGAAAATATCCGCAGAATACGGTGTGACAATGGCTATCGAGAATATGCCGAATGTCCCGTTCTTTCTCGGGCGTACGGCATCGCAATTGGCAGATATCATCGACGGTACCGATCTGAAGGTTTGTTATGACATCGGTCACGCACACACTATGGGTGAAAACGATGCTATGACGTCTCTGTTCGGTGACCGCATAGTTAACGTTCACATTCACGACAATAACGGAGAACGCGATGAACATAATACCATAGGCGACGGTTCCGTGGATTTTACCCGTGTAATCAAATCTCTCAACGGATACACGGGCAATTATGTTATCGAATCGCGTTCTTTCGATTCGGCCGTAGAATCTCAGAAGCGTTTGAAGAAATTATTGTCCTGACCGTCATCCATTGCCGGTAATGTTTTGATTGACTTCACGGCTTTCGGCAGTCTTCTGATTATATCTGCAATGCATATAAGTCCGATAAGCAGAATCAGAAGATACGATATGCTGCCCCAGAACGGAGAGATGGATATGGCGCAGGTCATAAGGTCGGTCAGCGAATGGTAGAATATTGAAGCCAGCAATCCGAATCTGGCGTACAGATATCCCATTACCAATCCTCCGAATACAACCAGCGGTACTTTTGAAAAACCCCATCCGTCGGCGTGGGCGAATGCAAATACTGCTGTGCTTATAATTATCAGCGCAACGGATATTTTGCTGAATCCGAATCCGCCCATGAGGTATCTCCACGGTTGGGGATTCTTTTTGTAAACAGCTACAATCATCATGGGCAGTCCGATCCATACCACTCTGGATACAAGTTCTTCCCATACTCCCGCATCGACATAGGTCAGAATCGAAAGACCGGTAGCTCCTTCGGGCATACCGTCGGGCACGTCCAATCCATATCCCAACATCGATTCTATGAAGATGACTGCCAGCTCCATAATTATTATGCTGCCGAACAGTAACGAAATCCAGTACAGGGGCGTTTCTTCCGCAGTATCCGGATTATGCAGGATGTCTTTACGGAACAGTTTGGACGATCTTGCGAATACCCAGATCACAGAGGCAATGAACATTGTCAGTACAAATAGCCAGTATATGTCCAATGCAATACCCGATATGGTGGTGACGCGCACCAGTTTTGGAACCAACAGGATTATGGTATTGGTGCATCCGGCGGAAATGATATCGAATACTTCTCCCGTTTTAGTGATTACGGCTATGAATTCCGCAATCATCAGAATCGCAACGAATATGCATGATACAGTTGCCGCTCCGCGCAAAGCATCTGTTGTGGACAGAGGCTTCTTTACATTGACGGCATAACTGTTGTTTCTGAGGCGAGTTCCGCACGCACCGCAGAAAACTGCGCCGGATGCACGCCATTTCTCGCATTCCGGACACAGAATCAGAGCATCCCCGCAACCGGAGCAGTAATGATATCCCAGATTACGGCATTCTTCACATTTCGGACATGTCATATTCGGACCTCAGCAATTTTCTGATTCCTTCGACTCTTTCGGTTTCCACACACGCCAGTATGTCTTTTTTGTATTCCGTAAGATGCGCCAATTCTTCCGCGATGTGTTTCTCTCTGAGTTCGGACATGGCACGGTACCCCTTTACTTTGTTTACATGGTTGTCCCATGCAACGGCAAAATCTTCTGGGTTGCTGCACGCAAAGTCTTTTTTAAGCCCTTTTTTGGCGAGTCTGTGTTCGCGTACGAAGTCCAGCGTACCCACTGTTTTACAATAAAGGTCCGTATAGTCTTCGTCGTTGTAGTCCAGGGCAATCGGTGTGATGCCGTTGTCTTTGCACCAGTCGACAAAGGCACACATAGCGGGGGACGGCATTTCGACATTGCCGAATTCGGACAGATGTTCTGCATACACAAGATCAAGTTCGCTGACCTCATAATCGTCTTCCAATTCGGATCTTTTACCGAGTGCCATAATTCCGTCTACACCGAGTGCCATGGCATAGGCTTCATGTCCGTCCATTATGTTTTTGACGCGTTCGCCCTCTGAAACAAGTCCGTTGACGACCGGAAGTATGGTTATGACGGATTCTCCTTTCCGGAGAGTAATCATCTTTTGGTCCTCCGTGAAGCCACAAGATCGGTCAGCGCGTCGGTGCCGTCCATTTTCTGCAGTTCGTCTTTTGAGACCACCGCGGTGCTGTTTATGTTGTCGCGGTCGGTCTTCTTCTCCACAATCATTATGGAGAAGCGGTCCATGACTCTGGATATTTCCGAAGCTACTATGGCTCTCTGAACTACTTTTGTGTCATCGATGCCTATACCCGTAAGCATGACCGTGTGAGAATCGTGCGTTACGGCTTCGAAAGGACTTTTAACTACCTGGGTCACAGTGAATCCCAGACTGCTTAATTGTTTGAGTGCCGGCGAATCTATGGTTTGCGGAGGATATTCTTCTTTGCTTCTCTCTTCGCTTCTGAACGAAAACGGATCTATCGGTTCGATTATGGGCAGACCCAAAAACTCCTCTATGCGCAGTGCCGCATCAATCATTGCACCCATTCCAGATTCGTACATTTGTATCGTGCGTCTGGATACCCCTGCGGTTTCCGCAAGCGTTCCGAGACTGATTCCTCTTTCTTCACGTGCACTTTTCAGAAGTTCGCTGTCCAATCTGACGTAAAGACCTCCGGGTGCGGCAAATATGAAGGGAGGCGCCTCGTCCAACAATAAATCGGCAAGCGTTTCGTTGGAAACGATGGAGATGTTGAACCTGGAATATACTATTCCCGGTTCAAGTACGCCGGAACTGGAACGTTCTCCCGTGACTAATGGTACGGCTCCGAGAGAATGAGCCAGAACTTTCATTTCCTCTGCATTGTCCTTAGAAAACGCATCGATGTTGCTTAATACCTTGACGATGAGGACCTTGTCGTCCTGTCTGGCAACCACGTCGAAACAGATCCCCCTTATGTTGAGGGCTGAAGAAACATCGAATCCCGCTTTAGCCAGAATTGCGCGGGTTGTGTTTATCAATTCGTTTCTGCCCATAATTGAATGTTACCTTCGTACTTCTATAAAATAAGTATCCACGCTGTTCATTTTTATCGTGTGGGTATCCGAAGGTATTCCATCGACAAAGGATGGGCAGACGATTGATACGGGAGAGAAACCCGTCCCGGAGGACGGATCTCTCAGACCTCAGGATATTTGAATCCTGTGACCCGTTACGGTGTTGTTTTTGGAATCTGCGGTCACTTCCAACACACCGTTGTTGAAGTCGGCTTTTGCGGATTCCGGTTTGATGTCGCAGGGCAATGCGAGCGTTCTGCTCAGTTTTTTGCCCCTGACATTGGCGGAGATCGATATCGTGCTGTCGGTGCACGACAGGTCTATGTCTTCTTTGGAGGCTCCGGGGATGTCTGCGACGGCTCTGACAATGTTTCCCTCCTGGGACACGTCGGCGAAGAACCCTCCCTCGTCCGGAACTCCCAAAGCGGGCGCGGTGTTGCCGAATTCGCGCGTGTGCGTCTGTCCGTCCGGTCCGCGGTATG
Organism: uncultured Methanomassiliicoccales archaeon; assembly: GCA_934234005.1. Taxonomy (GTDB): domain Archaea; phylum Thermoplasmatota; class Thermoplasmata; order Methanomassiliicoccales; family Methanomethylophilaceae; genus Methanoprimaticola. The sequence goes on from CAKQHC010000008.1 coordinate 19,945, forward strand.
TCACATATCCGTAGGTTCTGACCCCGTTCTTCTGATCGTTGAACGCCTGGGCCATTCTGCGTTCGATCTCCTCAAATTCCCTGAACATCCCGTTGAAGATGTCATCGAACATAGTTATCACTCCTTTGTTTCCTTTTTACTTTCGTTCTTTTTACTGATTGCCGTAGTCTTTGAGGGTTTTCCTCGAAGCGGGACCGAATTTTCCAAGTGCCGCTTCGAAGTCTTCCTTCGAGACTTTGCATGCCGCAATTTCCTCGTCGGTGGGGTTTGTCTTTTCACGGACAAGACGCCTTACGGCGTTCATTACGGCTTCGTTGCATATCGCACCGATGTCTGCACCGGTGCATCCTTCCGTTTTATCAGCCAGGTCGCTGAGGCTGACGTCGTCGGCCAGAGGCTTTCCGCGGGTATGGATTCCGAAGATGGATTCCCTGGATGCCTTATCCGGAGGTCCGATGAAGATTGATTTGTCGAATCTTCCCGGCCTGAGCAGAGCGGGATCCATTATATCGGGTCTGTTGGTCGCGGCGATGACCACGACATCGTTCAAACCTTCGAGTCCGTCCATTTCTGTCAGCATCTGGGATATGACACGCTCGGTTACGTTGCTGTCCGATCCGGTTCCCCTTTCGGGTGCAATCGAATCGATTTCGTCCATGAAGATCACACAGGGAGATGCCTGTCTTGCCTTCCTGAACGTTTCCCTCACGGCCTTCTCGGATTCACCGACCCATTTGTTGAGGAATTCGGGACCCTTAACCGATATGAAGTTGGCTTCGGATTCTGTTGCCACGGCTTTTGCGAGCATGGTCTTACCGGTTCCCGGAGGTCCGTACAGCAGGATTCCCTTCGGAGGTCTGGCATTCATATGTTCGAAGACTTTTCCGAACTTGAGAGGCCATTCGACGGCTTCTTTCAGCTCCTGTTTGGCTTCTTCCAGAGCTCCGATGTCCTCCCACTTGACGTTGGGCTTCTCGATCAGGACTTCCCTCATGGTCGAAGGCTGCATATCTTTCAGAGCGCTCTTGAAATCATCTTTTGTGACAAGGATGTTGTTCAGAACCTCCTTGGGTATTTCTTCGGCTTCGAGATCAACATCGGGCAGTACACGCCTGAGCGCGGCCATTGCCGCTTCTTTGGTCAGAGCGGACAGATCCGCACCGGCATATCCGTGGGTCTTGTCTGCAAGCCATCCCAGGTCGACATCGTCGGCCAGAGGCATTCCGCGGGTATGAATCTGGAGGATTTCCAGACGGCCGTTCCTGTCGGGAATTCCGATTTCGATTTCCCTGTCGAACCTTCCGGGTCTTCTCAGAGCCTCGTCTATGGAGTTGGGCCTGTTGGTGGCACCGATGACCACGACTTTTCCTCTGGAGTTGAGACCGTCCATGAGCGACAGCAACTGGGCGACGATACGTCTTTCTTCTTCTCCCGAAACTTCGTCTCTCTTGGGTGCAATCGAGTCGATTTCATCGATGAAGATGATGCTGGGCGCATTCTCTTCCGCATCCTTGAAGATCTCTCTGAGCTTTCCTTCGGATTCTCCGTAGAACTTGCTCACAATCTCGGGTCCGCCGATGGAGATAAAGTTGCTGCTTGTCTCTCCCGCAACGGCTTTGGCGAGCATAGTCTTACCGGTTCCCGGCGGTCCGTGGAGCAGGACACCTTTAGGAGCTTCGACACCCAACCTCTTGAAGAGTTCAGGATGTCTGAGAGGAAGTTCGACCATTTCCCTGATTTTCTTGACGGCATCTCCTAGACCTCCGATATCATCGTATGATACCTGGGGCACATCGCCCGTTTTGGCTGCGGGTTTTTCGGAAACCTTCACATTTGTTCCGGGACCCATCATGACGGCTTCTCCGGAAGGGGTGAACGAAGTGACGATCAGGTCTATCTTGTTTCCCATTACGTTCAGAGTGATGGTATCTCCTTTAGCCAGAGCACGTCCTTCAAGGGTCTGTTTAAGGAATTCTTCTCCGCCCTGCAGCCTAAGCTGTTCGGTAGGAGAGAACACCAGTTTCTCGGCTTCCTTTGCGACGACTTTTTTGATAGATACCTTCTCGTCGAGGGATACTCCCGCATTGCGTCTGGTGGAACCGTCAATTCTTATGATTCCCTTGTCGGTGTCTTCGTCTGCACCTCTGAGCACCTTTGCAACGGTTTTCCTGTTTCCTTCGATTTGGATTATGTCACCGAATTTTATTCCGAGAACATCCATTATCCTCGGATCGAGTCTTGCGATACCTTTTCCGGTCTCGCCGGCTTTGAGCTCGGCAACCTTGATTGCTTTATCGTTGACCATATTCATACCTCCATGGTGATCTTTTTCTTTTCGGGGGATTCCGCCCTCTCCGTCGTACTGCTTATTTTTTCTTCGATTGCTTTTCTTTCATGAATCTCCATATCTTTCGGAAGCGAATCGAGAACGTCCGAAACGAGTTTTTCACGCATCTTTTCGAGTTTTCTTTTCTCTTCTTCCAGACGGGCCATTCCGCGGTCGATTTCGGCAATGCGTTCCATCGCATCGTTGATTTCTCCCTGTACGCTTTCGGCCCCCCTGTATGTCAGGATCTTGGTGGAGAACATGCTTCCGTGCATGTCGACTACCAGAGTGAACTCCCGATTGGGAACATAGACGATTCTTTCCGGACCCATGGAACTGCTTTCGCGGTAACTCGATACGAGGCCGTTGCGTTCCATCAGAGCCAGATTTTTCATGACTGCCTGCTGGCTTACACCGAGTTCCTTGGACAGCTGCAGAGGGTAACTGGGGGCGGTCATAAGTGTCTCCAGGATTTTTCTGCGGGTCCTGTTCTCAATCATAGTCAGTAGTTGGTCGATTTCATCCATGTTATCTCTCGGTTGTTATCTCATGGTTCACTACTCATATGTATGTCTGATGTTCTATATAATACTTTTTATATTGATGTACATTTATGGGCATTCGTGTTTAAATTTGACCTTAATAATATATATTAATAAGAAATAACAAGACCTATGGCAATACCGAAAGACGCAAAAATCATGCTCGATGTCGAAGAGATACCGAAACAGTGGTACAACATCGCAGCCGATTTGAAGAATCTTCAGCCTCCGCTGAATCCTTCCACGGGCAAACCCGCAAAACCCGAAGATTTTTCCCCCATATTCTGTAAACCCATCATTGAACAGGAAGGTTCTACCCAGAGATGGATTGACATTCCCGAGGAAGTAAGAGATGGATTTGTTTCCCTCAACCGTCCTTCTCCTCTTCAGAGGGCATATCGTCTTGAAAAATACCTCAAGACTCCGGCTAAAATTTACTTCAAGAGAGAGGATCTGAGCCCTCTCGGAAGCCATAAGGGTAACACGGCTCTCGCACAGGCATATTATAATGCCGAATCCGGAATACACACCCTGACAACCGAGACCGGTGCAGGCCAGTGGGGAACGGCTCTTTCCATGGTCTCCAATATTTTTGATATAAAGACGACTGTATTCATGGTTAAGGGAAGTTACAACCAAAAACCCTTCAGAAAGACCCTGATGAATATGTACGGCGCAGAGGTATACGCATCCCCCAGCGAGTATACCGAATTCGGAAGGAAGATTCTCAAGGAACACCCGGATACCACAGGGTCGCTCGGTATAGCTATTTCCGAAGCATGTGAGCTCGCCGTTAAAGATCCGAATACCTGTTATGCTCTCGGTTCCGTTTTGAATCACGTAATGCTCCACCAGACAGTCATTGGTTTGGAGACCAAGATACAGATGGAGAAGGCAGAGATTGTACCCGACTACATGATTGCATGTGCCGGAGGAGGTTCGAACTTCGCAGGATTCACTTTCCCGATGATGTATGATAAAATCCGCGGAAAGAGCGACTGCAACATTATTGCCGTAGAACCGAAGGCAGCACCCACGCTCACACACGGAGAATACAAGTACGACTTCGGAGACACTGCGGGAATGACTCCTCTTTTGATGATGTACACTTTGGGACACGACTTTATTCCCAAGGCCATTCACGCAGGCGGATTAAGATATCACGGTATGTCTCCCCTTGTATCTGCGGCATACCGCGACGGACTCGCAACTGCCACTTCATACGATCAGACGGAGACTTTCCAGGCAGGATGCCTGTTTGCCAAGACGGAAGGAATAGTTCCCGCTCCGGAGTCCTGTCATGCATTGAAAGCAGCTATTGACAAAGCCCTCGAGTGCAAGGTTACGGGCGAAGAGAAGACGATAGTGTTCTGTCTGTCCGGACACGGACTCATCGATCTGTACGGATACCAACAGTATCTCGACGGAACTCTTCCCTCTTCGGCAGCCGAATGAGGGCATCAACCCGCCTGATGGGAATTCGGGCGGGTTCTTCTTTTTATAATACTAATAATAACACCATTATGGTCGGTGTTACATACGGTTGGAATTCTTGTCGACGATATGGTGGTCGTTTCCGATCAGAGCGAGGGAAGCAGACTCTATACCAAAGGAAATTACGGTTATCCGCGCAGCGGAGGCGGTCTCGATTTGGATCTGATGGAGGCTACATATCTGGTCGAGTGTTCCAGGCTCGATGTCGAAAGAGACGGTTTGCATGTAGGATTTGAAGAACTGTTCAGATACTCTTCGGGATTGGTTCAGGGATTCGAAATCGTGTATGCTGCGTACCGTGATTTGAGACAGAGAGGATTGGTAGTAAAACTGGAATCCGGAAGTTTTGACCTCTCTGTATTCCTGAGCGGAACAAATATGAGCAATTCCCGTCCGGAGTTCTTTGTCCGTACGGTTTCCGAACGCAATTCAATCGAGATTTCCGAATTTGTGGATCAGATTACGGATGTTCGTAAGAGAAATAAAAAGCTTCTTTACGGGGTTGTGGACGAGGAAGGAGATATCGTTTACTACACCATGTCTCTGAGAGATCCTTCGGGAACCGTATTTCCGGAGAAGATGGACAGAAAACCTACGGGTTGGCTGATAAACGACCGTGTTATTCTCACAGACCATAATGATATGGAAGCTCTTCGCGATTACGGTTATTACGGGAAGATGGTCGGGGGCTTATATCAGCTGTCTTTGATAGAAAGCTGTTATCTGATCGGTAAGGGAAGGCTCACCGTTCTGGATTCGAACGATACGGAATTGGGATTCGAAGATCTCCGCGATTTCGCCAGGACGCTGCAGGATGAGTTCGATCTGCGTTACAAAGTGTTCGACGATATGAGGCAAAGGGGTTTGGTTGTGAAGACCGGTTTCAAATACGGCACCCATTTCCGTGTTTACGAGAATTCTCCCGATGACTGTCATGCACGTTATTTGGTGCACGCGGTATCGGACGACAGTTTGAAACTGTGGCCCGAAATTTCCAGAACAGTCCGTCTTTCGGGCGGTGTCAAGAAAGAGATTCTCTTTGGAAGAGTGTACCGTAACGAGATTCAGTATCTGGAATTCAAATGGTACAAGCCCGGAGTCATTCCGAAAACAGAGAAAAAATCAGTCAAACGCCGATCCGATAGATAAGATTAAGACTAAACATGTGTGTGTATGTGCATGTTCTGTCCCAAATGCGGAAAACAGATCGAAGTCACGGATCAGTTTTGTCCTTCGTGCGGTTGCAGCATATCCAATGCTTGCGCGCAGGATTTTGCTCCGACCCGTGTTTCGGCACCTACTAAAAATGTAGCGGTAGCACTGATTTTATCGGTAATTATTCCCGGCCTCGGTCAGATATACTGCGGAAAGGTTCTGAAGGGAATACTTTTCCTAGTAATATCGGTATTTTTCTTGGTTGGATTTTCACTGATCGGTCTGGTAATTTGGATTTTCAACATATATGATACATACAAGACCGTACAGACATATAACGAAAGCATCTATAGAACAGGCAATCCTCCGTGGTGAGTTTACCAAAAGATATCAATTCTGATATTGGAGGACATCTTATGTATTGCTCGAACTGTGGAAAACAGGTAGCCGACACGGACAGATTCTGTCCTTCGTGCGGTTCCAGAATTCTTTGCGTTGATTCGGTACAGGGGCAGGTATATCGCCCGCCGATTGCAACGACGCCTCTGAAGGATACTGCTTTGGCGCTTATACTGTCTTTGATTATTCCCGGCATCGGTCAGGTTTACTGCGGAAAGGTTGCCAGAGGAATCACGATTCTTATAGTATCCATTCTGTTGGTTCCGATTCTCTATCTGGGTTATGCAATATTGTTTGTCGAGACGGAATCCGATACGGCGTTGTTGATAGGTTTATTGGCAGCATGTATTGTGTCATTGGCGTTTTGGATTTGGAACATCATAGATGCTTATAATACCGCAAAAGAGTACAATACTTACACAACCAACAACGGAAATCCGCCGTGGTAATTTTCTTAAAAACGGGGGCGAACCCCCGTAAAGTTTCACAGAGTAATCTCGATTCCGAGTTTTTCCGTGAGTTCTTTGTATCTGTTTCTTATGGTGACTTCAGTCACACCGGCGACATCGGCAACTTCCCTCTGGGTCCTGCGCTGATTGCACAAGATCGAAGAGATGTAGATGGCTGCGGCCGCAACTCCCGTAGGTCCCCTTCCAGATGTAAGTTCCCTCTCGGAAGCGTCTTTGAGAATTTCTGCTGCTTTGCTTTGAACCTCTCCGTCGAGTTTGAGTTCGGAGCAGAATCTCTGGACGTAGTCCTGCGGCTTGGTAGGCATAAGCTTGAGTTTAAGTTCGCGGGTCATGAACCTGTAGGTCCTTCCGATCTCTTTTCTTCCGACGCGGCTGGAATTTGCGACTTCATCAAGAGTTCTGGGGACACCGCACTGCCTGCATGCGGCATACAGCGATGCGGCTACAACGCCTTCTATGGATCTTCCTCTGATAAGGTTCTTGTTGACGGCTTTCCTGTAAATCATTGCAGCCGTTTCCCTGACGTTTCTCGGAAGTCCCATGGACGATGCCATCCTGTCGAGTTCGGACAGGGCAAAGGCAAGGTTTCTCTCGGTAGCGTTGGATACACGAATCCTTCTCTGCCACTTTCTCAGCCTGTATAGTTGGGCTCTGTTACGGGTGGGGATACTTTTTCCGTAACTGTCTTTGTTTTTCCATGAAATCTCGGTGGACAGTCCTTTGTCGTGAATCGTATATGTCATGGGTGCACCGGTACGTGCTCTTTTTTCACCCTGTTCGACATCGAATGCTCTCCATTCCGGTCCCTGATCGATGAATTGGTCATCCAATACGAGGCCGCATTCCTCACAAACCAATTCTCCGCGTTCATAATCGCGGGTCAGGTGGTGGCTTCCGCATTCGGGACAGACTTCAATTTCTTCTGTTCCTTCTCTTTGTTTTACCATTCTGTTCTTTCCCCCTGTTGTAGAATAGTTCCTTTCCTCTGAGTTTTTCAAGAGGAAGTTTTCCATCCGGACTGACGGATGCGTACGGCCCGTCCACCGGACCGAACACCTTCCGTACAACACCTATGCGCTGACGGTTGTTGTCAAAAACAGCACATCCTATGTCTGGTAAGTCCCTGCATTCGACGATTATCCTGCCATCGCAAGTTATCTCTTCGACCTTACCAAGCGACTCCATTTTTGACAGCAACCCGAAATGTTGTATGTCATTGTTTAATTTTGATGTTGTATATAATACTTTGGACATTTATTATAAACTATGAAGTGCCGTTCTATAATTCTACTATATACATTTGGCTAGTATTGGATGTATCAGCCACTAGAAACGGGTTATTTTTGCACAAAAGATACTATTATATATTATTAAATTGCGATTAATACATCTGGCTTCCAAAAACATGGTTCCAAAACCTTAATTATATATTCAATCAAATGAATCAAGGGTTATGGCCTGTTTAATTATAGGCATATGGAGGCAAACATATGGAACTAGTCTCGATGGAATTCCTGACCCTTATTGTCCTTGCATTTGCGCTCGTCATTCTTTTGGCAGGCGTATTCTCCGCCTTCTTCGGCTCCGGAAAGAGCAGAGCATACGGCGGTGTAATGGCAGTTATCGGTCTCGTCGTCGGAGTCGCGTGGGTATATCTCACCGGATTCAGCGACATTTCGCCCTTTTGTGAAGTATACACCTGGGATCTCGTTTACAACGCGATTCTGAACCTCGTCGGAGTGCTCATCGGCGCACTTGTCGCGGTCGGTATCTTCCTCGTAGTTGTTCTCAAGAGCTGATTACGAAACAAAAGATCAAACTTTTTACCCAAACACATTTTCAATATCAAGTTACGTTTTTAAAACTGTTAGAAGTGTTCGTATGCATATTGGTTTGTTACATTGAAATACTACATTGCCAATGCACTCATGGACACCAGTGCCGTCCGAAGACGGCTAAGGGGTTTCACTTGAGCAATTCGATTATAAACCGAATCGCTTCAAGGGCCAGGGTTAACTTTTGGTATAGGTCCCCCTGGTCCTTCTTTTCGTCGGTTATGTTTTCACCTCCTCAAAGAATCCAGGCAGAAGCCCGTACCGAGGTCAGGAGTCCTCACGTGCGGGCCCCTTTCCTGGCGGATGATTTACAAAACAAGGCTATATGAAGAAATGTGCATGTTCATCGGTTTATAGATTATAGCCAGTATGCATGACATGTGTTATATTGAAATATTATGTTGATAATCAGAACTATGAACACTGATGCCGTCCGAAGACGGCTAAAGGGTTTTACTTGAGCAATTCGATTATAAACCGAATCGCTTCAAGGACCAGGGTTAACTTTTGGTAGAGCGTCCCCTGGTCCTTCTTTTCGTCGGTTATGTTTTCACCTCCTCAAAGAATCCAGGCAGAAGCCCGTACCGAGGTCAGGA
>CAKQHC010000009.1 GCA_934234005.1 uncultured Methanomassiliicoccales archaeon
CAGGCGAATTGCTGACCGATGAAGACATATCACTTCTTAAAAAGAAAGATGCAATCTATTTCGGAGCTATCGGAGACCCCAGAGTGAAGCCCGGAGTTCTGGAGCAGGGTATTCTGCTCAAAATGAGGGCCGTATTTGACCAATACATTAACCTTAGACCCGTAACTTCATGGTTCCCTCTCGTGCCACTCAAGAGGGAAGTGGATTTTGACATACATTTCCTCAGAGAGAATACCGAAGATTTCTATATGGGTGCGGGCGGCAAATTCAATGCCGAGAAAACCAGGAATCAATTTTCGGTCAAGAGAGAAATGTACACGCTTGATGTTGATATAGATGTAAAATCTACCAATGGGGACGATTTTGCATTCGAAATCGGATTCCTGTCTAAAAAAGGAATCACCAGATTTGCAGATTACGCATGCAGGTACGCTATTGCGAGAGGCGACAAAAAGGTCACTCTTGTGGACAAAGCGAACGTATGTACCAACGTATACGGCATGCAGAGGGAGATATTCAGGCAGAAAACACAGGAATACGGACTCGATTTGGAGTTTATGTTTGTGGATGCAATGGCTATGGCCATGATTGTGCGTCCAGAAACATTCGGAACGGTAGCGGTACCCAATCTGTTCGGAGATATTCTTACCGACCTCGGAGCGCAGCTTCAGGGAGGCCTCGGAATGGGCGGAAGCGGTAACATCAATCCGGAAGGTGTCAGTATGTTCGAGCCCATTCACGGTTCTGCACCTGATATTGCGGGACAGGGTAAAGCCAATCCCATAGCTGCGGTTCTTGCCGCACAGATGCTTCTGGAGAATCAGGGATTCCCCGAAGAGGGAAAGATGTTGCATGATGCAGTCAGAAAATCCCTCGATACCGGCATGACTACACCCGATCTCGGCGGAAAACTTACTACTGAGCAGGTCGGAAAGAACATTGCCGAATTGGTCCGTTCGCAGAAAAGATGATGTTATGATTGAATTGAAGCTCGAATCGGAATATTCCGACGAATCGGAGGCATATGCGATATTTGCCGCTTTGAACCCCGATAACGAGGGGTATGTTTATTCCGAGCTTCGCGGAAACACCTTATTATTTACGGTGTCGGCAGATAATGCCGGCACCATGAAAAATACCGCCGATGACCTGATGGCATGTCTGAAGACAGCCGAAGATGCCATCGGCGTGGTTAAAGGCGAATGAAGAGAATCATTCTTCATCCGATTTGCCGGATCTGACCTTTACGGCCATTCCTTTCTTCATTTGTTTTATTTCAAACGGAATCAAAAATGCGCGGCCTGTTGCGATAGGATTGTCGTTTTTGTCGGTTACGATAACCTCTTCCATAAGGCGGATTTCTGGATCGCAGTCCAGTACGAACTGTGCGAATGCATTACGTCCTTCGGATACGAAAGGTATGGAATCATCTGCAACAACGACTCTCATATGCGGTGCGGGAACCGAGGCTACGATTCTCTTGGCTCCTTCCATTCTCAGCGTATACAATCCGTCGCCGGCACGCATAGACAGCACGTGTTCTCCGTCGGAGATGACATTTCTGATCTTTCCGGTTTTCTTACTTTTTACAAGCTCGATTTTACCCCTAAACAGCGCATCGGCAGCTTCTATACCGAACTGGTAACGTGCTACGGCTTTAGCTCTTATCAGATCTGCATCGTATTCTTCGTTTCCGTCATCAGGAATTTGTGAAGATTCTATTGCGGATTTGAAGCCGAGTTGGCTTAACATCTGATACATCAGTTTCTCAGATTCAGTTTCCGTTTCCATATCAAGTATTCTGGGAAACAGCGATTGGGCCAGAGGATATACTTCATCTAATTCTGCTGGAACAGGGCCGAATGCCGTAACAACGACAGGAGTATAACCCGCTTTGCGTGCTTTGGCAAATTCTTCGGCGTAAGGTCTGCTGTAAGGTTTGCTTGCAGTATCTTCAAACAGTGCAGCTTTGTCGCTGAACGGAATGTACCTGGTTGAAAGGCGGTCAATATATCTTTTGAACACAGGTCTGTTTCTTGTTTCGGATCCGGTGTAGAATATTGCTCCTTCTCTGCTGATCGGATCATAGCGTTCCATAAGGTCCTGATAATCCCTGAGTTTTCTGAGTGCTTCCAAAAGTGCGGGATGGGCACGGCACCTGATTTCAGCCAATTCCCATAAGCGTCCTTCGCGAATGTATCTTCTTACGAGGGCCAATTCCTGTGTAATCTGATACAGATTATGTTCGGCAATCAGCTTGGTTTTTGCTTTCTTCTCCATCTTTCTGAGACCGGCAAGATCGTGTCTGCGGCATGCAGGGCAATTACAGTCTAATGACTCCCTGTCCTGTAATCTGAATGTTCCGTCTACAAACATCATTCTTTCATCGCGGGCAAATTTCGCATAAGATGCAGAGTCAAAGAAGTCGCAACCCATCAGTGCAAGAAGTGCCAATACCATGGGATGACCGGCTCCGAATGCATGTACGGGACGGTTGGGATTAAGTCCTTTCTTAGAGGACATAATTACGTCTACAAGTTCTGCGTAACGGTATTGTTCCATCAGAGGTACTATTCCGCCCACAGGATGCACATCGATGTCCATGGATGCCATCCTCCTTGCGCATTCTTCACGTAGATCTGTATAGATTGAACCCTGAGCGACACCATTAATCATCATGTTGCCTTTCATTGCGCATGCCTGCTCGGTTCTTTCCAGCGTAGTCTCGATTGATTTTTCGGTTTGTTCTTTGGTCCAATAAGGTTCTGTGAAGATGTCAAGAACAGTACCTATATCGGTTCCGATCGATTTCTGAAACTCGATTATTTCTTCATTTGTGAGTTCGACTTCACCATACATATGACTTTGGAACGTACCCGAATCAGTCATTATAATGCCGGGGAAATCAAGCATTTCATGAAGGCCCATGCTTTGTGCCTTTTCTTTTAATTCGGGATTGTTCTTTATAATGTATGAATTTGTAATAAGAGATTTGAATCCGAATGTATCGTAAAGTTCGCGGGCCGGAACTGTGTTTATTTTTGGATTAATGACCGGAAACAGAGCCGGAGTTTCCATGCTTTTACCGGAATTTGTAGTAAATCTTCCGATACGAGCCATGCCGTCTCTTCTAAGGATTTCAAACATTAATCGCCCTAATGTCTGCATAGATAAAAAGGGGTATGGAAGGGAAAACCCTTCCGATATTATCAGACATCGATTACATCAATGTTATTTTTGTTCATATCGGCGTAGACTTTGGCTATGGCATTCTTCATTATTGTGTCAGGTATGTCCTCGACATACTCTTTTTTCCAGTCAAGAGTGGGCCTTCCCATTTCAATTATGTGCGGGGTGCCAGAGTCGCAGGAGTCTTCCATTTCGAGCATTTTGATTTGAAGTCCGTCAATGATTTTAGGGATAGTCATTCCATTGATGAGTACATCGTTGGGCCCTTCTTCCAATACTGTTTCGATAAATTTGCAGGAAATGTCCCCCATCTGCATTTCAAACAGTAAGTCCCTGATATACTGCTTCATCTGAGCAACGGTGGGGCGCCTAATGCCGGAATCTTTTATTTCCTCATCAGACGTGTGTCTGTACTCGATGTTGATCATTGCCATAAAGGATGTATTGTCATTCTCGTATATATCGACATCATGATTGATTTGAATCAACAGAAGTTTATAAAATTCAATCTTCAGCAACCTGTTTTAAATCATTTATTTGGTCAATAGTTTCCTGCTGTTGTATGAACAGCCTTGTATAAAACTGCTTACTGTATTAAATTCCATGCAGTGCACAGTATATTGTTTTGAAGATGCCGATAATTCAGTACGTACTGCTATGACGTTAGAGTTTCCATTAGATATGAAAAGCTGCATGGCAATTAAATCATCAAATAATAACCAACATGACATCAGAGCAAATTTCGGTTAAATCAGCACATGTCATTTCCGGGAAACAATGTGACGCCCATATAAAATGTTGTTCAGTTATTGATTCAATCACAGAGAACATTTGTTGAACACAAGATCAGTGTTGTACCGACCTTGTGTTCTGGGGGTTAAATAATTTGACCTAATTTGTTTTTAAACTGCTTTATTTGTTATTATTTCTTTATGACAAATCTATACAATACGAATCCGCCTATGCATATGGCTACTACGGAACCTATTGCAATATAAATGATATCGGAGTTTGATGTTTTTTTATCTGGTGTTTCTCCAGGTGTTTCTCCAGGTGTTTCTCCAGGTGTTTCTCCAGGTGTTTCTCCAGGTGTTTCTCCAGGTGTTTCTCCGATTGCTTTAGTTACAAAACATATGCTTTTGTAAGATTCGATATTTTCTATGCCGTTTGGAAGTAAATCTATTTCAGTTCCCTCGAAATTGATGGCTTTTGCAGATTTCAATTCATAACCATCGGCGATTACGAAATTACGCATTGCTGGTATATCCCCGTCATTCGTATTTTTTACGTCAATGTCTGCTTTCTCAATTGTAAACGTACCATTGCATCCTGCCGGGAATTTTGTATCCAAAATAAGTTTGGTATTGTTTTTGACAGTGAGGTTTCCTTTTGACCAGATTGCAGAATCAGCTGTAGATGTGCAATCTATGTTACTGCTGTCGAGAATCATATCCGTCATGGCAAATAGTGCTGGATAGTAACTTACGGCTTTAATTTTCGAAGAAATAATTTCGATGATACCTTGTGTTTCGGAGTCATTTTCCGGATCTTTCCAAATATATGCGGCATTTTTTTCATCCTGTGTCGCACAAAGCGTAACATCGGAGCCATTTACTATTTTCAATCCGTGTGAATCGATTCCGGCATACAATCCTGTCGAATTCAACACCGCTCCGTCAACAGTAACTGTTCCGCTTGTTACTACGCCGAAACCCCCTGTAGCATTGATTATAAGATTTGCTTTACCTGCAACAGTGAGATTTTTGTTGACACTTATGCCGTCATAATTTTCTCCGCCGCTATTGATTGTCAGTTTGCCGTTTCCGGTAATAAGAATCGATTCACTGGAAGATATTGCCATGCCGTCAGCATCATGTGTTCTTGTAATTGTGTTTGTACCAGATAGTTCAATTGTCAGCAGTTTTGGAACAATTGTTTTGATTGCATAATCGGATGATACATCACTATCAATTACAGCATCCTTTAAAATCAACGTGTGGGTCTCGGGATTATAAGATACCTTTCCGTTACACAGATTGTCCTTGTTTTCTGAAGTAATTTGTTGTCCGTCTATCCAAATGTTGTATAATATTGGAGTTTCTGCATCATAGACAGCAACATTCGAAGAAACAATGTTTGATTTTATATCATTCGCGAACATGTCCTGTTCCGATATATTTTCGGCTTGGAACATGATAAAACATCCTGCCAGAAGGATGACGAATGCCATTAATACATTAGTTTTATTTAATGGATTGAACGACTTATTACGTTTCCTCCATGTTTTGACATCTTTCTTTGAAATCATATTACGACCTCTGATTCTTTCCGACTTTGTGTCGGTTGCTGAATAGACCCATCCCAAACGGTCATTCGTGAAATCGAATAAGTTATGATATTTATAATGTGTCGTAATATTTACAAAAATATTAAACCGATGTATAATTCTTAACTTATGTTACTACTACATGTTTAGGGTTTGTTAATACGGGGCAGATTCTGTCACCCGATTTTTGTATGATTTCGTACCTTTTGTTCCAGAGTTGTATTGATACCGGTTGTGTTTCGGATTTGTACTTATACAACTTCATAGGAATGCTTTGATATCATACAACAATTATTACACAATTTTGAAGTATTGCCCTAGGCTATTGAAAACTGTTATTCTGTCAAAATATAGATTTATGCCATTTCATCGATTGGTTTTACATACCTATGATTTTAATTGCAATGAATGTAATCAGCATAATATGGGTAGAAACGGCATCGCATCAGCAGTAGTTGTTGCTGTAATCGGATTTTTGGTTCTAGGGTACTTGGGGCCGATGATCTTCGACGATGGTCAAAGTTACGATATAGAATATGAATTAGATGACGGTACGTTATCAGAATCGGCCATTAGCTCTTATGTTTCAGGAAAGGCGACGGATCTTCCGATTCCGTCCAAAACCGGATATACATTTGTCGGATGGTTTTTGGATAGCGAATACAATGAACCTATCGGTTCAATTACCAAAGACATCAAAGGAAATCTGAAACTTTATGCACTGTGGTATTCCGGTACATTGGTAGGAAATAAAGTTATGTTGACAGGTACCGGTTCGGCTGTTTATGAGACAACAGACTACGACAACGGAGTTTCGTCCCACAAGATTACCATAGGATCTCACACGATTACTTATTCGGACGGAGACGATAATGTACAATATGTCGGCAATACTGCGGTAGACGGGTGGAACTGTGCTGTTTGGAAGATAGATTCATTGGAAATATACATGTACTGCGGCATCCCGATGAAAATTGTTTATGGTGGCACCACCTACACAAATAACGATGCCGGATTTGACATAGTGTACAATCTTGACGGAGGTACATTATCATCCGATTGTAAAGACAAATATCTGTGGGGCGGAGAGATGATTCTGTCTCCTGCATATAAGGACGGCTTCTACTTTGACGGATGGTATGCTGATTCGAGTTTTTCGCTTCCTGTTGTGAAATTTACCAAGAACAGTTCTTCATTTACGCTTTATGCCAAATGGAGTACTCAGTCGCCGATAGGTACTCAGTATGATGCCGGAAATACGGTTCTGAGAGCATATAATTACGACTGCGGTAAGACATATTATGTGATTCAGGAGAATTCTGCGATTACGGAATCATTTTGGACATATTCCGATAAAGTCAGTTACGATTCCAACGGGTCGATTGTAAAATGGGGCGTGGGGGACTACACCATTGAATTGGACGGAAATGCAATCAAGAGAATCGGAAAAACAACATTGACCGATGCGAGCAAGTCCGAATTCATTGTTAAGAGTCCGTGCGTATACGTTGACAGACATCTTACTGTAAATTCTATCTCAGATATAGAATTCGGAAAACCAATCTCCATATCTGTAAGCGGTTCCGTAGATAAATGGTCGATAAACGGCAAAGATTATAGTGGAAATTCATACAATTCTGATGAATTCCTGCCAGGAACAATTATTATAGCCGAATCTACCGAAGTAAAACAAGTCGATCAACGTGTGTCTCCCGACAGTTTGGGACTTTCCGGTACGGTCAGTGTATATGACAGCAACGAATATAAAATCGGTTCTAAAAATTCCTATAGTGAGTTTCAACTGAATGCCGGCATTTATCTTTTTATCGAAACAGGGAAAAATTGTAATTATTTCATATATGTCGAGTCCGGGGCTGCTAAGTTATTTAATTGGTCATGCGACGGAAAGAACTACTCTTTGACACTCTATATGTATGGCAGCGATGTAAACAAATACAAAGAAAAGTACCCGATGAAACAATACGAACCCGAAAAGTACAACATGGAAGATAATACTCGTATGTATTTGTATTATGAGGGTAAAGATACTGACGAGGCTTTTTCGGAGTATGTTCAGAAATTCTTCTGTAAGGACAATTATGTTACAAAACTTGCATCCGATTTGAAAGCATTGTATGAATCCAAGAATGGAGTTACATACAGCAGAGCAGATTATGCAAACTATATTTTGCATTTTGTCGGAAAAATACCATACGTTACCGATATAGAATCTACTAAGAATATGTTGTATGACGGATTTTCCGGATTTGAGGAGTATTATAAATTCCCGGCCGAGACTTTGTACGATCAATGCGGCGATTGCGAGGACTTTTCAATATTATATGCGGCTCTGATGAAAGAAAGCGGATATGATACAGGTATTGTTACTTTACCCGATCACATGATGGCCATTCTGGCTTTGGAAGACGGTCCGTCAGACGGAAAAAAATTCACTCACGGCGGTAAGACATACTACTTCTGCGAGACAACATCTGTATTCGATGTAGGAGAATTGGGTAATGATTCCAGTACGGGTGCGACAACCGATGTGACTAAGATTAATCACATTTACTATTTGGACGTGGTACCATCGACATCGTAAAATGTATGGAAACAACAAGGGACATCAATCCCCTTGTACACCATATAACCAATTATGTTACGGTCAACGATTGCGCCAATGTATGCATCTGCGCACACGGTTCCCCCGTAATGACAGACGAGGCTAAAGATATACCTGAAATGGTGAAAATCTCTTCTGCCGTAGTGCTCAATATAGGCACTCTCAACGATCGTACCGTGGAGTCTATGATTATTGCCGGTAAAACTGCAAACAATCTCGGCATTCCTGTTATTTTGGATCCTGTCGGCGTCGGAGCGACGAAATACCGCACGGATGTCGCAACGGAGATAATAGAAAAATGTAAACCGTCAGTCATCAAAGGCAACGGCGGGGAGATAGGGGTGTTATCCGGATTAGGCGGAGAAGTTAAAGGGGTCGATTCTCAAAGTACCTCATGCGATATCGGAAAGGCAGTGAAGGAACTATCTTTGAAACACGGTTGCATAGTGGCGGCTTCGGGACCGACAGATTATGTTTCGGACGGAATCAATATTTATGAGCTGTCTAACGGCTGTGAATATCAGGGATATGTTTCCGGAACGGGATGCATGCTTTCATCAGTTATAGGATGTTATGCCGGTGCCTGTAAAGCTTCTGCAGAAAGTGTCATTTCTGCAATATCTGTATTCAATATAGCTGCGGAATTGGCTTCTAAGAATTCCAGTGGTCCCGGATCGTTTAAAACAGCGTTCTTGGATTCGCTATTTTCTCTGAGGCCGGAAGTTGTGGAAAAAATGGTGAGAATAAAGATGCTGTAATTACAGCATTTTAAGTTCTCCGGTTACCTTGTCAATATCGCTGATAGGTGCGGGGCCGATTCCGAGGCATGTTACAGTGCCCGGTTCGATTTGTGTTCTGCCTGCATCGGTAATCATTGCCGTATGCAGGCCCACACTTCTTGCTTCAGACATGTAGCGTTTTAAATCTTCAAGACTGTCTACTTTAAGGACAACCTTTGCTTGGCCACATCCGAGCCATGCATCAAATGATTTTTTATCTTTCTTTTCGGCATACAATGCACATTCAACAGCTGCATGACCGACTTGTGCGGCAATCTTCCCGGTTCCCATTTTAATGTCTTTTCTTACAAGAATTACAAGTTTGTATTCTTCAGATATTTTGTTGCCGAATCCGAATGCCATAATATTCGTATCTAGAAGCATTATTTAAAAAGAATGCAGAATCTTCAAAATTCGATGGTTCCGGAATATGTCTTTATCGACGTGGCATCAATCCCGACCCTTACGTCAATTCTGTAATGTCCGGGTATCGGATTATTCCATTCGATGTGTGCATTGTCTTTAGTATTCAAATATATCTGTTCATTAGTGTTAAGATTGAAAATACTCCATTTATAAAATACGGTATCGTTGCGATACGGCTTGTCTAGCCATATTACGAGTGCACCGTTATCGTCGGTAAAGTAGCGAAGGATGCCTGTGGAAAAATCTCCGTCGATTTTAAAATCACCGTCTGATGTTACTGCATCTCCGTCAGTCTGTGCTCTGCTCGGTATACAGAGTATTACTGATGAAACCAAAACGATGGCTATAATCGCTATAATAACGATGTATTTTTTATCAGATTTTGGATCCTTGCGTAATGCGCATTCGCAATACGGGCATGTTTTAGGCCAGGAATTACCCAAATCGGAATGGCATATCGGACAAATCATTACTGTCCGTTTTCATTTATTATTTATAATGTTTTGTATATTTTAATCAGAATATGGGGCTAGCAATGCCTGTAATATCGTCTGTGCATCCGCAGTCATAATACAAACCTCCACTACACCAACGGTTATCATTTTTCATATTTTTTTCACCGTTTATACATACATAGTTCTCGTCAGAAATAATCTCTATGTAGGTGATTTCGTCTTTTTCGAATACTGTACTTTTCATGGCTGCTTCGCCGTCAGTGATCGGTTTAATCAGATTATTATCAAGACATTCAATCAGAACAATAAGATTATCTGTGACCCACAAACGGTTTTTTGATACAGGATATTTATCAAAATCAATGTATTTTTCAAATAAGAGCGCTTGAATATCGTCTGCGTATACTTTTTCTCCGCTGAAGTTGTATATTTTTATATCTACATTCTCCAAATCCGGTATTTCTATACAGTATACAGGTGCAAGCGTTAGATTTCTATAAGCCGTGATTGTAAATTCACCCTCATATTTTGAAAGCAACGGTACTGCTATTCCATCAGATACATAACCGATTGTAACGTCTTTTGGGCAATAGATGTTCATCTTTTCCCCTTCGGTCATTGTAAAATTGACCTCTATGGGGTTACCTTGCTCATCGGTTACATCATATCCCTGCAAATTGGTTGCATCCACCTCATATGTTGCCGTCGTAGGGGAAATCACGAATGTACTTAGTGCAATTACGCTTACAAGCAGGACTATGACAGATAAGATTCGGACTGCATTCGACGATTCTTTTTTGTTTTTGGTAGAACGTTTTCTCAATGCCATTTCCAACGAAGACGAACGTTTGGATGTTGGTACAGGCTCTTTATTAGACAAGTCGGAATAATCGGGATTTGATGGTTTCAGGGCAGGGTATACTTCTCTGAATACAACCTTGTATGAATTGCCATTTGTGGATATTGTGCGTGAATAAAGAGAATCACTATTGTTCACAAGACATTGGTGTATGAATCCGATTATGAATCCGGCTCTGAACTTGACGGGTTCATTATTGACAGGTGTCAGGGAGTATGTTAACGGACATGTATTTTCAAGTATGAGTTTTACACCCATGCCCATTGCCATTTTGGTAGACACGTCGAGTTGAGAATTGAAATTAACTAACTCATCCGAGTGTGATCTGGCATATCTGGCACCGCTGTGGGTACTGAGTCCCGTCGTATCAAGACCGAATGATTCGAACATGTCGATTATGGCAACGCCCAGACCGCCTACAAATTTGTATTTTTCATCAATTCTTTGCATAGTTTCGACGAGATGTTCGGGTTTCATATGTGTAAGGTCTGTTCTGTCGAGAATTACTTGACAGTTGAGTCCGTAATATGCTATGCCTGCTTCGTTTGTATATGCATTGAGAACGCCGTCTTCCAGCATTCTGAGGATATTAGATACGGCTGTTGAGCGGGGAGTCTTGGTCTGACTGATAATGTCCGTTATGCAAAGCGGTCTTTCAGCCAGTGTTCTAAGTATGTTTATCTGCACTTCGCTGGTTATGATGCCTATGGTTCCGCCTGTTACGATGGCCATGGCAGAGATTTTCATAGGTTCTATCTCTGTAGACAGCAATTTGTCGGTCGGACTGTCGGGAGTCCTTTGGAATACCACTTTTATGCGGGAATTATCTCCGGAGATAGGTTCTATATTTTCAACTGCGTAACCTTTTCCGGTGCAGATGCTGATCCAGGTGCAGACAAGAATCGAGTATGCTTCAACGTATTTTTTGTGATCAGAATCTCCAGTGAAAATCAATGTCAGCGGCGTCAGTCCGAATGTCGAGAAACTGATTCCGGGACAGACTTCGGAGAATTTTTTACGGATATCAAAGATTACATCCTCCAATTTACCCTTCGGTAATTGTTTTGATGTGTATCTTGCATAGTCAATAGCGTAGCATCTGAGCAACGGTTTTAAATCTATACCTATCTCAAATGCATATAAGGCGAGTATACGTGCAAACGCTTCGGCGTTTAAATCGGAGAATTTAATGGACTTGTAAACCTTGTCAATTTCGGAATAAGAAGCATTGCTAGATTCTGTTCCTACTACAATTCTGCCGTTAGTGGCATAATATACAGACTTTTTATCCTCATCCGACTTGAATCTTTTGAGTATTCCCGATTCCATCATCTTTTCCAAACTGAAATGAAGCGACGACGACGGTATGTCCAGGATACCAGCTAAGTCGTTGGGACGTATAGGCGTCTCGCCAATCGTATTGAAGATGGTAATCTGCATAGGATCGCTGACGACAATCAAGTCGTGTTCCGTCTCTATGACGATGAAGTTACGCAGATATTCATCCTGGCTAGCCATATTTATCCCCTATTAATTATAATATTAAGTATTTACTCTGTTAAAAGTCAAAATTAACCTATGATTTATCCAAATCAGTCGCTGTAATCTCCTCTTGTTTCTACATGAGGACGCACTTTCAAAATAAGATCGCGTAACTCGTGCGCGGCAGAAACCACATCGTTTTGAGAAACAACAGCTGATACAACAGCTGCCGAATCTGCTCCCGCCCTGATAACATCCTGTATATTGCCGCGGTTGATTCCTCCTATCGCAACAATCGGAATGTCAAGTTCTTGTTTTATTGCGAATATTGGATCAAATCCGCATGCCTGGTTGGCATCAGGTTTCGTGGATGTGCGAAATATCGATCCGACTCCGACATAGTCGGCTCCGTTTTCGACTGCTTCGCGTGCCTGTTCCACGGTGTTGACAGATACGCCTATTATTGCGTCATCGCCCATTAACTCGCGTGCTACATCGCACGGTATGTCGCTTTGACCCAGATGTACGCCGTCTGCACAGGATGCCATGGCAATGTCCACTCTGTCGTTGACTATGAAGTATCTGCAATATTCGTCTGCAATTTCTCTGATGAGGTTTGCTTCCTTCAGCATTTCGCGACCGTCGGCATGTTTCATCCTCAATTGTACAACATCCGCGCCGCCTCTGTATGCCATTTCGGCGATTTCATGATCTGAACGTCCGTTTGAGATATCCGAATCGGTTACAACATACAGGTCGAACATACGTCCCGTATTGACGGGGGACCAATAATTACTTTACCTATCATGCAGTCGGTACGGTACATGAGCATACTGTATCGTTATGGGAATACATATTACATCAACCTGACAAACAAGTGTCCGTGCAGGTGTGTATTTTGTGTACGTAACGATACTGACCGTCTCGGAGATGCCGATACATTATGGTTGAGTGACGAACCGACCGCTGATCAGGTTATCAATGAATTGAAACTCAGAGACTTGTCCAAATCCAGAGAAATTGTTTTCTGCGGATATGGGGAGCCTACAGAAAGGTTGGATGTTCTCCTAGATGTGGCCAAACGTATTCATTCTGATTTTAACCTCAGGGTGCGTTTGGATACAAACGGATTGGGAAATTTGATAAACGGAAGAGATATCGTTCCCGATTTGGCAAAAGCAGTGGATGCCGTATCTATAAGTCTTAACGCATCGGATGAACACGAATATCTCGATGTGACAAAAAGCAAATTCGGAATCAAATCTTATGACGAGGTTTTGAAATTCATAAAGGAATGCAGAACATGTATGGATTCGGTTACCGTTTCTGTTGTAGGCGGATCCATTTCTGAAGATTCGGAGAATAAATGCCGTACCATGGCCCGCGAAATGAATGTCGCATTCAGAGTTAGATGATTGATTTTTGTCGTATACATCCAATATTTCCAATTCTAATATAAATAGAGTCAATAGGGTTTTAATAATATCTCCGATATGGCACCTCTGGTAACAATGGCTGGCGAAGAAAAGTCAACTAAGAAAAAACGTGACCCTATCTTCTCAGTGTGCTTTGTCATATTCGTAGTGGCCGCAGTAGCGGTACTCGGATCATTCATCAACAGCGAGTACATTCAGAAAGATACCACAGAGGTTGCTTACGGCGACAAAGTCGTCGTCGACTATACAGGATCGTATTACGACTACTATGACAAAGATAAAGCGATGATTTTTGACACTTCTTTCAAATCAATCGGAGAAAGTTCCGAATATAAGAAGGCCAACGATTTCTCGAAGACCAGCTATTCGACATTTGACGTTACTGTAGGCAGCAACGGAGCACTCAAAATGTTTGAGGAAGCTCTTGTTGGACACAAAGTTGGAGATACTGTCAAGGTCACAATTCCGGCAGGAGAAGGTTATGTGGACTCCGCAAACAAGGAGTCGAAAGTACTTACCTCGGGATCTGTGGACATTGTTCAGAGGATGACTCTTGATAAATTCAAGAGCATTTACGCGGATGTGACCATTACAACCGGTGTAACTCCTGTGATGATAGACACTGTTTACGGATGGAAGGCTTATGCTGTATCCGACGGCAGTTATGTCACCGTTACGAGTGTAACTGACGATCTTAAGGCAGAGTATGTGTATGGCGAAGATTCAGCACTCAAAGTTACTGGTGCAACATATGTCGAAAGTGAAAAGAAAATTAATTTCACATATGAACTCGATAAAGAGAAAGTGGTGACTGTCGGAAATGCTGTTGATAATATCCAGACTATTCAGATGATCAAAGTAAACATCGATGGAAAAGATGTATACATTACGTCATACAACACATCATCCGGTGAAATCTACTATAAAAACACTGCCGAAAGGAACAATATCGATCTCTATTTCGTTATTGTAATTCGTTCTATCGGAAGCTGATTTAATAAATGCCTGCCCATTGGGCAGGTTTTTTTTAAATAATTTACACAATCTGGTGGAGTTTGTCCATCATTTCATCAGTATCTTTTGCCAGTATTCTGACTAAACGGTTCTTTTTATTTCTGTCCACAATGGCATCCGGAATTTTCCTGCCTTTTATGGCCGATTCTATCGCGGAAGAAATGTGATCTTTGCTGATGTCCGCAACAACAGATGTCATTCCGATTTCTTCAATGGTGTCCATGAGTTCCGGGCTGTATGCAAGACTCATGATGCATCTGGTTTTGGGATCGTGTTTCATAACATCCAATAACACGTAAGATAAGTGTTCGGCTGCACCGTATTTTGCCGGACCGCCTTTACGAATCATTCCGTTGTGTACATACAGGCGTTTATCTATCGCACCTATGTCCTGCGGACCTACGGGATTCGGCATTGACATTGCAATATTCATACCGTCTGCAGGAACCATTTCGGTGGGAAGGATGTTGCTGATTTCCTTAGCAGCTTTGTCTAACGCATCAAGCACTTGGAAGCGTTTGTTGTCAGCTTTTTGTGAAGGAATGGTGTTAACAACACAGTCGCCTTTTCCGATGATATATTGAGAAGCAATCGATTCCTGAATCATTTTACGGGACTTCATGATGGCTTCCGTCATATCCATGCCTTTAGCCATATGTGCCGTAATGTATGACGATAAAGTACACCCGCTTCCGTGTCCGGCTTTAGCCAGTCTGGGATTTCTTATTTCATCTATTGCAGCTGAAAGATAGTAATAATCGATTACTTCCTTTCCTTCAAAATGTCCGCCTTTGAGAAGAACCGACGATCCTTCTTTTCCGATTATCTCGCAAATGTATGATATGTCATCATAAGATTTGATTTTGATTCCGGTAAGTGTTTCCGCTTCATATTTGTTGGGCGTTACAAGTTCCGCAATCGGTATGAGTCTGTCATTCATTGCGCGAACAAAGTCTTTTTTGCACAGATCATATCCGGTACCTGATACCATAACTGGGTCTACAATCAGAGGTACCTCGTGATTTTCAAGTAAATCTGCCACCAATTCGACTATTTCGGCATTATATAACATGCCTGTTTTAATTGCCTTTATATCACAGTCTTTAAGGACAGATTCTATTTGAGCCTGAATTGTATCAAGAGGCACGGGAAATACGGCATCAACTCCGCAGGTATTCTGGGCAGTTATTGCCGTTATTGCAGTTGTGGCATGAACTCCGACTGCGGCCATGGCTTTGATGTCAGCCTGTATTCCTGCACCGCCTATTGAGTCAGAACCAGCCACCGTAAGTGCTGTTCTCATTGTTTCGGGTCTAGCAATAATACTATATAAAAGTAGAATCACACGTTACCTTTGCTGGATTTCAATACAGTCGTTCCAAAACAGCCTATAGGTGCTAACGGCACTCGTTGGAATTAAATACAGCTTAAACATCCCAAACGTGATGAAGGTCTACAGTGTCCATTTTATCCTTAAAGGTAGATCAGATTACAAAGATCTAGAGCCTGTTTTTCCCGAAATAATGAAAATGTTTTTGGATGAGATCGGTCAGACTCCCGAAGAGGAGGAGCTCCTTCAGATGTTAATCGAGCTTAATATGATTGATATCAGACAGAACAGGAAACCGGAAGGATACAACAGAAAAGGAAAGATCAGATTGGTATTCCCGATGGATAGGAAGGAATTCTACATAAAAACCTATACAAAAGGAACGGATCTCAACAGAATTGCGGACAATATCGCCGGAATTCTGTCGGCGGCCGGAGTTTCCTTCGACAGAAAAGAGAATGATAATATCGATTTCGATTGATTAGAGAGGGATTTTCCCCTCTCTAAGTAAATATTTTTCTTACAGTCTCAGGGCGTTCCAACAGTTGTTTATCAGTTGGGTTTCCTGCCTGATTTTCTCGTCTCTGTGCATTATCTGTTCGATTGCTTTTGAGATTTGAACATCGGTGGATGCGGGCGAAGTTCCGCCGTACGAGTTTCTGCGTTCGACGCATTTCGATACAGGCAAGACATCATACACATCTTTATCGATGAGTGGTGAGAACACCTTCAATTCGTCAAGAGTCATATCCTCAAGATTCTTTCCCGTTTCAATGCTGGCTCTCACAGCAACACCGACGATGCCGTGGGCTTCTCTGAAAGGTACGCCTTTAGTGACAAGGTAATCTGCGAGATCGGTTGCGTTGATTTGTCCGCGTTTGGTAACCTCAAGCATTCTGTCCTTTTTGAAATCAGTTGTTGCTATGACTTTGGACATAATGGTTACACAGTCGATAAGGGTCCCCATGGCATCCATGACCGGTTTTTTATCTTCCTGAAGATCGCGGTTGTATGTCAGCGGAAGCCCTTTTGTCATAGTAATCATTGTCATGAGTGCACCGACGACTGAACCTGTTTTGCCTCTTACAAGTTCGGCAATATCGGGATTCTTCTTTTGGGGCATTATGGAAGAACCTGTCGTGAATCTGTCGTCCATTTCAATGAATCCAAATTCTTGGGATGACCACAGAACCAGTTCTTCGCACATGGATGACAGGTGTAACGCAGTTTGGGCTGCACAGAATGCAAGTTCGTTCACAAAGTCCCTGTCGCTTACGGAATCCATAGAGTTTTCCGTAGGTTCGGTGAATCCAAGAGCCTCGGCGGTCATGAATCTGTCTATGGGATATGTTGTTCCCGCGAGAGCAGCTGCGCCCAGAGGGCATTTGTTCATTCTGTCGAAGGCATCCAGGAATCTGTCGGCATCACGTGAAAATTTGTATGCGTGTGCAAGCATATGCTGTGCGAGTGTGACAGGTTGTGCATGCTGCATATGTGTGAAACCGGGCATTACGGTTTCGCCGGATGTTTCGGCAATCTTCACAAGAGACATAACAAGTTTGTCGATTGATTCCGCTGCTTTTAAAGCATCATCTCTGAGAAACATCCTGAAATCGGTGGCAACCTGGTCGTTACGACTCCTGCCGGTATGGAGTTTTCCTCCGGCCGATCCTATTCTGGAAGTAAGCGTGAATTCCACGTTTGTGTGAATATCTTCCAAAGAATAATCAAGTTGGAAGGAGTTCGATTCAATCTCTTCCAGTATGATTCTGAGCCCGTCTATTATGCGGTCGGCGTCTTCCGACGGAATGATGCAGCATTCCTTCAGCATTCTGACATGGGCAAGAGAGCCCATGACATCATAGAATGCCAATTTGGAATCTACATCGAGAGATGACGTAAACGCAAGAGTGGAATCATCCATACCTACGGTAAATCTTCCCGACCAGAGTGCCTGCTGCGTCAAGAGATCACTTCTTTTCATGAGCTTTGGCGATTGTTCTTCCGGGGAGACCCCATATGTAGATGAATCCGACCGCGGATTTGTGGTCGAACGTATCTCCTTTGGCATATGTGGAGAGTCCGGAATCGTACAACGAATACGGAGACTTTCTTCCCACGACTGTTGCGGTACCCTTGAACAGTTTAACCCTTACGGTACCGGTAACGTACTCCTGAGTGGAATCAACGAATGCTTCGAGAGGTTCGCGGAGTCCCCCGAACCAGAGTCCGTCGTAAATAATCTGTGTGAATTTCTGCTCGATTCCGCGTTTGAACTCGATGGTGTCCTTGGGAAGAGTCATGAGTTCGAGAGCACGGTGTGCTTCGATGAGGGTGACCGCGGCAGGGCATTCGTATGTTTCACGGCTCTTGATTCCGACAAGACGGTCTTCGATGTGATCGATGCGTCCTACACCGTTATCTCCGGCGATTTTGTCGAGTTTTCTGATAAGCTCTACACCGTTCATTTTCTCCCCGTCAAGAGATACGGGAATTCCTTTTTCGAATCCGATCTCGATATATGTGGGCGTATCGGGTGCTTTGGCGGGATTTACGGTATGGCACCAAACTTCCTCGGGGGGCTCTGCCCACGGATCTTCGAGCGCACCGCATTCGCAGGATGCTCCCCAAAGATTTTCATCTCTGGAATAGGGCGATTCTTTCTTGACGATAATTTCGATGCCGTTTTCTTTGGCGTATTCGATTTCCTGTTCTCTGGTGGTGACCCACTCTCTCATGGGTGCGATAATCTCCAGATTGGGGTTTTGGGATACGATTCCGACGTCGAATCTTACCTGATCGTTTCCTTTGGCCGTGCATCCGTGGGCAATGTATTTCGCGCCTTCGCGGTTTGCGATCTCCACGAGTTTTTTGGCAATGAGAGGCCTGGCAACGGATGTACTCAGAGGATAAACGTTCTGATAAAGTGCATTGGCTTTCAGTGCAGGCCAGATGTAATCGCTTACGAATTCTTCCGTAGCATCGATGAATTCTGATTTGATGGCCCCGTTTCTGAGTGCGCGTGCTACGATATCGTCTTTACTGGGCTCCTGCCCGACGTTGATTGCGATTGCGATGACGTCAACGTCGTGGTTTTCCTGAAGCCAATGGATGGCAACGGACGTATCGAGTCCGCCGGAATAGGCCAGGACTACTTTTTCCCTTCCTGTTGATTTGTTGTCTTTGCATTTTCCGCAAGTCATGATAATCCAATTCAGACAATCAGTTCCTCTTTATAATCATGTGCGCGAAGAACCCGGAAGCGGCTTTTCGGACCACATATGTATATGCAAATTTGTGTCTGAAATTGATACAACGCCTGTTTGTTGTTGTGACCACACATCGGTCTCTGTACCGACCCATAGTCTCTTTGTTAACAGCATAGACAATACCTGTCTGAAATGAAACAATAGTTTTTTTAATATCAGGTAGATGGCAGTTGACACAACCCAATGAGGTATAGATATGACAAGAGTCGGAATAATGGGAGGAACAGGATACACGGGCAGCGAACTGTCCCGTATTCTATGCGTACACCCCGAAGTTGAGCTTGCCGCGCTGACCTCACGTCAGAACGCGGGAAAGAACGTATCGGATATACATACGCATCTGAGGGGATATACCGATTTGATCTTTACCGAAAAAATCTCCGATACCAAAGATTTGGATTTGGTGTTTGTAGCCACGCCCCACGGAGTAGCCATGCAGGAACTGCCTGCGTTGGCGGATGCCGGAATAAAAGTGATAGATCTTTCCGGCGATTACCGTATGCATAATATTCCCACATACGAGAAATGGTACGGTCATCAGCATACGGATCCGGAACATCTATCGAAAGCCGTGTACGGCCTTCCGGAGCTTTTCCGCGATAAAATCAAAGGAGCCGACATTGTGGCCAATCCGGGCTGTTACGCTACATCGGCAATACTGGCATGTGCGCCTTTGATGAAATCGGGATTGGTTGAGAAGGATATAATCATTGATGCAAAAAGCGGTACATCGGGCGCGGGCATGGTACCTTCCAACCGTCTGCACCATCCCACATGCGGAGAGTCCATAATACCGTACAGTATAGGAACGCACCGTCACACGCCGGAGATAGAGATGGCAGTCGATATGTTCTCCGGACAGAAACCGGACGTTCTGTTTGTTCCCCAGCTTTTGCCGATAATACGCGGAATACTGTCGTCGTGTTATTTCCGTTTGAAAAAAGATGTCTCCGATGAAGAAATTTCCTCAATTTACGTTAAACAATATGAAAACGAACCGTTTGTGCATTACGTGAAGGAACCGTCGATACGTGCCGTAGTAGGTTCCAACCATGCCCATGTATCATCAAAGGTCATGGGCGACAAGGTACTGGCTTTCGGGGTTCTGGATAACTTGGTCAAGGGTGCATCCGGCCAGGCAGTACAATGCATGAATCTTATGTTAGGATTGAAAGAAACAATTGGATTGAATTATCCCGGATTGGGTGTTTGAAATGGTAGAATTCATAGACGGAGGAGTCACGACTCCTATGGGTTACAAAGCGGCAGGTGTGCACAGCGGTGTAAAATACCGTTCGTTGGATCTCGGTATGCTGTATTCCGATGTTCCCGCATCCGCATTTGTAGGATATACGAGCAACAATGTCAAGGCGGCGCCTGTACAGGTTATGATGAAGGAGAACTCTCCTAAGCTGCAGGCCGTCGTTGTGAACAGCGGAAACGCCAATGCGCTTACTGGACGCCGCGGAATAGAGGATGCGCTGACAATGAAGAATGCGGTGGCATCCGAGTTCGGCATAGATCCGACTACGGTAGGCGTAATGTCCACCGGTTTGATCGGACGTTTCATGGATATGCACAAGATTCTTTACGGAATCTCTTTGGCTGCTTCCAAACTCCAGACCGGCCGTGATGCGGACAATCTTCTTGCAGAGGCAATAATGACAACGGATACTATCAAGAAAGAGGGTTGTGTGCGTGTGCGCCTCACCGACGGTACGTTTGTAACCATAGGAGGAATCTGTAAGGGAAGCGGAATGATTGCACCGCACATGAGGGTTCTTCACGGAACCACGCTTTCGATGATTACCACCGATGCCAATCTGTCCATAAAATTCCGCGAAACATGGCAGTCTATTCTGGACGATACCATGAACATGGTTTCCGTTGACAGCGACCAGTCAACCAATGACACATGCATACTGCTTGCCAACGGCAAAGCCGGAGGAAAATGTGCCGACGACGACCCTGAGTTCATTGCTGCATTGCGTGCGCTGATGACCAAAATAGCACGTACTGTAGCTCAGGACGGAGAGGGAGCGACGAAACTCATCGAAGTAGACGTTACCGGCGCGGCCACAAAGGAAGAAGCAAGATTGGTTGTCAAGACAATCATCGATTCTCCTCTGGTTAAATCAGCCATATTCGGTTCCGATCCGAATTACGGGCGTATTATGATGGCCGTAGGAAAGAGCGGTGCGAAATTCAATCTCGAAGATGTCCGTCTGATTATCAAAGGCGGCGACTTGGAAGTACCGATTCTCGATTCGGGAGCTCCGGTTTTCCAGGATGAACGTGCCGTAGAAGTTGTGCGCATGGCGATGGACAATAAAGAAGTCACAATTATGGTTGATTTGGGTGTCGGAAACGAATCTGCGACCGGATGGGGTTGCGACCTCACCTATGATTATGTTCGCATCAACGCCGAATACGCAACATGAGGGTTCGTCATGGGAAAACTGTATGTGATGAAGTTCGGCGGCAATGCCATCCGCGGACATGACGATCTTATGAGACTGTCCGGAGAAGTTGCCGATATGGTGAAAGGCGGGGCAAAAGTAATCATGGTTCACGGAGGCGGACCTGAAATTTCGGAGGAAATGGAGAGGCGCGGACTCACACCGAAGAAAATCAACGGAGTGAGAGTTACCGATGCGGACGGCCTCGAAGTCGCGGAGTGCGTACTGAGAAAACTCAATTCCGAAGTAGTGTCGTGTCTGCAGGAATCCGGCGTAAAAGCGTTGGGAATGGCAGGATACAATTGCACCGTATGCGAAAAAAAGAAGCCGGTAAAGGCCGAGGACGGCAGTGTCGCGGATCTCGGACTTGTAGGGGAAGTATCGGAATGCGACCCCACTTCTCTGTTGGATCTGACCGACATCGGTATCATTCCGGTGATTTATCCGATCGGAAAGGATGCCGAAGGCACTATGCTCAACGTCAATGCCGATACTATGGTTGCGGCCGTTGCCGCGGCAGTAGGATGCGACGAAATGATTGCCATTACCGATGTTCCCGGCATACTCAGGAATGTGCACGATCCGTCATCTTTAATCGAATCCCTGAATCTTTCGGAGATTGACGCACTGATTGCGGACGGAACCATCTCCGGAGGGATGATACCCAAAGTCGAGGCATGCAGCAAAGCGGTTCTCGCGGGCGTTTCCGTGGTACGCATGGTTAACGGAAAAGATCATGACAGTATCCTGGGAGGCATAATGGAAGGCGCTTCCAAAGGGACTGTAATTACGAAGTGAACAACATGAATTTCGAAGAAGTTAAAGAAAAAGGACAGAAATATCTGTTCCAGAATTACGGACGCATCGAGCTTGCGTTTACCCACGGAAATGGTATGTATCTTTACGATACGGAGGGGAAAGAATATCTGGATTTGGTCGCGGGAATCGCCGTGAACGCACTCGGATACGCCCATCCGGATTATACGAAAGCGTTGCAGGAACAGGTCGCGCGCATGGTACACGTTTCCAATCTTTATCACATAAAAGAGCAGGCATGTCTTGCCGAGAAAATCGCATCTATTACGCCCGGAAACCTCAACCGTTCTCTTTTTGTGAACAGCGGTGCCGAAGCAAACGAAGGCGCCATGAAAGTGGCCGTACGCGCAACGGGCCGTACAAAAATTGCTGCGGCATTGAACGGATTCCACGGACGTACCGCAGCCGCATTGGGCGCGACGGGTCAGGTAAAGTACCAAAAATCATTTGAACCGCTTATCAGCGACGCGTTCCAATATTATACGTACGGGGATGCCGAAAGCGTAAAAAATACTGTCAGCAAAGATACGGCGGCATTGATTATCGAACCGATACAGGGAGAAGGCGGAGTCATATCGGCAGATCCCGAATTCTACAAGACCGCAAGGGACATTTGTACCGACAACGGAGCCGTTATGATAGTCGATGAAGTCCAAACAGGCATGGGCCGTACCGGAGAATGGTTCGGTATAGAAAATTACGGAGTCGTTCCGGACATTATCACAATGGCCAAAGGATTGGGTAACGGAGTTCCAATCGGAGCCGTTGTTACTACGGACGAGTTGGCATCGGTCATGACTCCCGGTACGCACGGTACGACATTCGGAGGAAATCCTTTGGTTTCTACCGCAGGCTGTGCAACAATCGACATAATGAAACGCGACGGATTGGTCGACAACGCCAAGAAATTGGGCGGAGAATGGAAGAAGGAACTTACATCGATAAAATCGGACAAAATAGCAGATGTACGCGGATACGGACTCATAATCGGAGTCGAAATGGACTCGCCAGAGACTGCATCCCATGTTCAGAAGTACATGCGCGACAACGGCGTATTGGTCAATGTTGCGCACGGTAAAACGATACGTCTGATTCCTCCGCTCATTATAGAAAAAGAACACGTGGACAGGTTTATGAATCTCCTGTCAGGAGCATTGGAGTGATCTGTATGGATTGCAGAGAAGCCATAGACGGCCGCAGAAGCATCAGAAAGTACACGCCCGGAGAGATTCCGCGTGCAGACATAGAGCGTATGCTTGAATCCGCAATGAAGGCACCCAGTGCAAGAAACTCCCGCCCCTGGTCGTTTGTCGTGGTTACCGACGATTCCGTCAGGAAGAAATTGGGAAATCTGTCCCCGAACTTCTCCATGGTTTTGGAAGCCTCCGTTGCAATAATCATATGCGGAAGGAACGATCTTTCCGAATTTTGGCAACAAGACTGCGGAGCAGCAATAGAGAATCTGCTCCTTGAAGCACATTCCATGGGATACGGAACGTGTTGGTGCGGCGTGTATCCGTCTGAACAACGCGTCGAAGCGGTCGGAAAGACAATAGGAAACACAGACGGAATACCGATGGCATTAATCGCTTTGGGAATTCCTGCCGAGTCTCCGGCTTGCAGAGGAAAATACGAACAATCCAAAGTAAAGTTCATATGAACAAAATCCGGCATCTCATTAGTAACACGGGATGCCGGTAAACCCATTGTTATTTCAAACGATTTTGTCTGATATCAAACAATATCTATATACATTGTATTCTTTCATAGTATTATGTCTAAAAATGTCCTAAAAGAAAGCTTGGCCGAGAAGACTAGGATGTATATCGATGCACATCCGAGTATCAAAGACTGTGTCGCCAAGGGCCTGATAAACTATTCTTCGTTGGCAAGACTGATAATGAAGGACATTTCCGTAGATAATGAAGAAGCGGTAATGATAGCATGTCGCCGTTATGCTTCCAAATTGAATGTGACAACCGATCACGAACTGAGCATTCTTCGTATTCTTAAGGACAGCAGATTGGAGATGAGGACAAAAACCTGCATAGTTACCGCAAAGAACGATTGGTCGGTTCTTCATAAGATGGATTCCATATTCAAAGATTGGAACGAGAATTCGATAATGCAGTGTGTTCAATCGGCTTCCGCTGTCACGATAATCGCAGACCGTTCGTTCAAAGAGAGAATTATGGATACGGTCGGAAGATTCAACATAATCAAAGTGAGGGAAAATTTAGTGGAAATTGCCGTAAAATCTCCCGAAATGATTGTGGATACCAGCGGAGTTATAGCATACCTGATAACCAATCTGTCTGATGCCGGTATTAACATCGAAGAAACGGTAAGCTGTCATACGGATACGATTTTCATAGTAAGCGAAGACGATATGATTAATGCGTACTCGGTATTGACCAAATGCATTCAATCCGCCGAAGAAACACTTAAAGAATGAGTTTACGGGGTCGGACAATAAATCCGGCCCTTTTTATTTCAATAACGGCAGCCCAATCCGCCTTCGTTATCGATTACTCCGTTGATCCAAATCATGATATCTTCATACACTTCTCTCCAGTTGGTTTCGTTGAGAAGTTCATGTCTGGCACCGTGATATAATCTGATCCCGGGATGAAGGCCCATTGCCAACAGTACAGAGTGGCATTCTTCCACGCCTCTTCCGTAGTCTCCTACGGGGTCGTCTGTACCCGATATGAAAATTATCGGAAGATTGCGGGGAATATTCCTAAAATCCACGTATGTTTCCAAATCGTACAGCAGTTTGAATAGGTCTACATATGCTCTGTTGGTGAATTGGAACTGTACGAGAGGGTCTTCGTTATACGCATCAACTACCGACTCATCTCTGGTGAGCCATCTGTTCGGTTTGTCGCCGGGGAACTTTTTATCATAACCGACGGCAGCTTTGTGAAGCATATTGCTTCTGGATTCGGGGCCTTTAATCTTACAGAGAAGCTTGGCTATGCGGATACCGTGTTTGAGAGTGGATTTTTTCTTGCGTCCCGTACCGCATATAATGGCACCGTCTACGTATTCGCCGTAT
The DNA here is from genome assembly GCA_934234005.1 of uncultured Methanomassiliicoccales archaeon. Classification (GTDB taxonomy): domain Archaea; phylum Thermoplasmatota; class Thermoplasmata; order Methanomassiliicoccales; family Methanomethylophilaceae; genus Methanoprimaticola. The sequence continues at coordinate 25,525 of CAKQHC010000009.1, forward strand.
CTGGTCAGGTAGCGTCTGACTATGAACGATCCCATACTGTGTCCCAGAATCATGTGCTTTACATCAGGATATCTCGAGTTTATTTTGCGGGTTATCTGGAAAACATCATCGACAAGATACATGTCTCCGTCGCTTTCGGCAAAATGTCCGCGGGTTCCCGATTCGGTTTCGCCGTGTCCCAAATGGTCATGTGCAAATACGGCGACATGGTTTTTATTGAGGAACTCGGCAAATTTGGAATATCTTGTGGCATGATCCAGCATGCCGTGCGATATCTGCAGTGTGCACCGCACGTTTCCTTCCGGAATCCATGCATAGCATTGTATGTCGCAGTCTCCTCTCGATGATTTTATCGTAAATTTTTCCGGTTCCATATTTATATGCTCCTGCCCATATCATATGCTTCCTGAAGGTATTTTGATTCTGTCGCTTCTCCGTAATCATACAGTCCTTTTCCCAGTATCATTCCTTTCACTTCCGATCCGCTGCAACAGCTCACGAAACCGTTCATGCAGGCTATGGTCCCGTCCATTACCGTATCGCTGTCTTCGGCGGCAGTCATGATGAAGTAGAATTCTTTGTTGGTGATTTCAGTCCATCTGGCTACACAGCGGTCTATTACTGTTTTCAGTTGTGCGTCGACAGAGTAGAAATATACCGGAGACGACAGTACGACAACGTCTGCTTCAAGAATTTTATCCAACAGACTGTTCATATCATCTTCGAATACGCATTTTCCGTTGTGTTGCGTACAGTGGTAGCATCCGATACAATATTCTATTTTTTTGTCGCGTATGAATATTTTTTCGGTTTCGTTTCCCGATTCGATTGAACCTTTGGCAAAGCTGTCGCACAGCGTATCGGAGTTTCCTCCTCTTCTGGGACTTCCCGACAGAATCAATACTTTTTTCGACATAAGATCATTGCCGGAATATATGTGCAGATTAAAAGCGATTCCGTCAGTTATTCAAATGTGTCACGTAGGACATTCATCTTTGTTATGAGGTCTGCGGGATCCCGGGAACGCATCATGGAAGACATGCAACATCCGCCCGAGGCTCCTTTTTCCAGTATATCTCTGTAATTATCGGGAGACACTCCTCCCACGGCATATACCGGAATGTCTACAGAGTCGCATATGCTTTTTAAGAAGTCGATGCCGCGCGGTTCTGTCGATTTACATGTTGTGCAATAAATGTGTCCTGCAATAAGATAATCAGCACCGAGTTCTTCGGCTTCGACAGCTTCTTCGACACTGTGTACGGATACTCCGACAAGAGTGAACGACGGCGGTACTCCTATACGCATGAGGTGTATCGGCAGATGTATTCTGCATATGTCGAGTTTTTCTGCGGCTTCGATATTGGAATTTACAGAAAGAGGAACATTGTATTTTTCGCATATTTTCAGACAGTCTGCTGCCAATTCTTCGTATTCGGATTGATCAAGATCTTTTTCACGAAGTATTACCATCTCGGGATTTGCGGGACAGAGCATCTCCAGCCTTTCGGTCAGTGGTATCGGACATTGTTTTCTATCGGTAATAACAATCATATTTTCACCGATTCTGTTTGGTAACGCATTATGTAGGAAACGATTCGGATTATAATCACGGGTTTTTCGGTTTTGCGGATTCTTTTATGAAAAGATTCGCAAGTTTTACCATTCCGTCAACAGAATTTGATGTAGGATCTTGTAAATCATTTAGTACGGAGTTTATTATTTCTTCCGTAGAACGCGTTTGGATTACCTTGTGGTTGCGTACGCGTTCCATATCTTCCAGAAGCTTTGTATCTGCCTCTACTTGATTTGACACTGCGCACCGAATAAATTCGGAACGGTCGCCGTATAACCCTATATATTGACAATATTCTTCGATGCTTTTCACAAGTTTTACAGGTACTCTGATCAATACTTGCTTTCTTTTGCCGTTATACTTCAGATATTCATCCATGTATTTTTTCATCACAGCGGATGTTATCGATAAGATTGTGGTGGGGTCAATTTCGCAGACACTTTTCAATTGGTCAACTTGTTTATCGATTTTAAGTCTGGATGCTATCAGTAATCTGAAATAAGGACTCAGTGAATCGGCTATATATTCCGCACGAGATCCGGAGAATCCCAAATCTTCTATCAATTTGTCTATTTTATCCAACAATTCTTCGGGAAGACGAGTTGAGACAGTCTCCGTGTTAGAAGCCATAATTATTGTATTTGATAACGTTTTATCAATTTTTTGTTACTAAATAGAATTATATGTATCTAAATAGAAATTTTAATATATTGAATATAGCTATGATATGTTGCCAAATTTGGCAATATCCAATATGAGGTGATAAAATTACGGCGAATGATTTACGTAAAAAAGTCGCAAAGAAATGACCAAAAAACGCACTCCTCCGGTAAAAGTCGACAGGTTTTATGTTACGTCCCACGCACAGAACAGAATGGTAGAAAGAGACATTACAGCGGATTCGGTGATAATCAATCTTTGCAGAAAGCCTGCGGCAGTATCTCCCGTAAGGGTTGATAAGAAAGGTTTGTCGTATCTTAGGATGAACAAAGATTTAACTACCGCAATCGACCCTGAAAACAGAAATGTTAATACATTGTTTCGTACGAATGCAAAAGACGCAAAGAAATACGGATTTGAAAGAAGCATACATATGGAAAGGGAATCCGAACGCGTAGCAAGATTAAAAAAGGAGTCCGCATCTAAGAAATGTAGAGCTAAGAAATCCTCCGTTGCAAAGAAGACGGCAAGAGTCAAATCTACTGGTAAAAAGCCTGCTGTCGTAAAGAGAAAATCGTGAAAAAGGTGACAGAAGTTCTGGAGATTTCGACGAAAGAGGAGTCTGAAAAGAAGAAAAAGAAGAAGCGCCTGACCGCATCTGAGCGGAAACAGGAAATTGAAAAACTGACAAAAGAGATGAAGGCCGCCGCACGGATGCTGGAATTTGAGTATGCGGCATATCTGCGCGACCGGATTAAGCATCTGGAGGAAGGCGGC